>NZ_JBSFJC010000286.1:0-3800 GCF_053597855.1 Kitasatospora sp. NPDC001225 | reverse complement strand
GAGGACGGGAGCCGTGACCGCCGGAGCCGGCACCGGAGGCGCGCCCGCACCGCACAGGCGGGCCCGGGATCAGGCGAAGGTGTTGGTGGACCAGATGGCGTTGCCGATGCCTTCGCCGCCGTCGGCCTTGTAGACGACGAGGTTGCCGTCGTCCTGGAGCTTCAGGAAGGCGCCCGCCGACCAGAAGGTGCCGGAGGCCCAGAGGCTGCGGCTGCCGTCCGAGGTGTAGACGACGGCGTTGCCGTCGGGCTGGATCCGGAGGAAGGCGTTGCCGTTGCCGGCGGTGTTGCTGTGCCACAGGACCGCGTTGTCGCTGAGGCGGTAGAGGACGAGGTCACCGTCCCACTGCATGGCCAGGCGGGTGGTCTTCGCGTACACCTGCTGGCCGGCCACGAGCTGGGTGCCGGAGCGGAAGGTGGTGGCGCTCCAGACGGTGTTGGCGACCGTCTCGGCGGCGTTCTTCTTGTAGAGCGCGAAGGTGCCGTCGTCCTGGAGCTTGAGGAACGCGCCGCCCTGGCCCCAGGTGTTGGAGCCCCACAGGGCGCCGGTGCCGGCGGCCGGGTTGCCGTCGCTCTTGTAGAGGACGAAGTTGCCGTCCGTCTGCACGTACGCCCACGCCCCCTTGTTCCCGGAGGTGTTGGTGTTCCAGGTGGGCTCGGCGTCGGCGCGGCGGTAGCGGACCAGGTTGCCGTCCGCCTGCATCTCGACCACGGCGGTCTGCGACTGGAACCACTGACCGGGCTTGATCTTGGTGTCGCTGTTCAGCTTCTGGTCCAGGCGGATGGTGCCGGCGGACCACAGGACGGAGCTGCCGTCGGCCTTGACCATGGCCACGTTGCCGTCGTTCCGGAGCTTGAGGAACGCGCCGTTCTGGCCCCAGGTGCCGGAGGCCCACAGGGCGCCGGTGCCGGCGGCCGGGTTGCCGTCGCTCTTGTAGACGACGAGGTTGCCGTCCGGCTGGATGTACGCCCAGGCGCCGTTGTTGCCCGAAGTCCCGCTCGACCACAGGATCCCGTTGTCGACCTGCTTGTGGGTGACGACCAGGTCGCCGTCCGGCCGCATGGTCAGCTTCAGGTCCGCGCCGACGATCGACTGCCCGGAGGTCAGCTTGGTGTCCGACTTGACCGACACGCCGCCGGCGGCCACGGTCGAGGAGACCCATCCGCCGAGGTCGTCGACGCGGGTGGCGGTCGCGCCGGTGCGGGTCTCGGTGGCCGGGGTGTCGAGGCAGCCGCCCTGCCAGGAGCGGGAGGCGACGGCGACGAGTTCGGACTTGCCGCCCGTCTCGCGGATCGTGGGGGCGCCGGTGTCGCCCTTGCAGACCGCCGCGCCGCCGGTGCCGGTGACGCTGATGCCGGTCGCGCTCACGGTGCCGAGGGTGAAGGAGCCGGTGTGGGGCTTCAGCGGGGCCCACTCGTCCTTGGTGCGGCCGTACCCGGCCACCCGCAGGTTCTCTCCCGAGGTGGGGGCGGTCGTGGCGAACGCCGGCGGGGTGATGCCGTCCACGGCGGTGGCCAGGCGGGCCATCACCAGGTCGCGCTCCTGCCGCGGCACCAGCTCGGCCACGTCGGCGGACTTGGCGCCCACCGTGACGGTCGTCTTCCACTTCGGCGCGCCGGCCGCCAGCGTCTGCGGCTGTGCGGGGTCGTCGGAGAAGCAGGACGCGGCGGTCAGCACCCAGTAGTGGTCCACCAGCGTGCCGGTGCAGCCGCGCAGGGCGTCGCCGACGACGATCCGGGCGGTGTAGGCGTACGAGCCGTCGGCGGCGGCGTCGCCGGTCACCGCGCCGGCCGGGGTGAAGGAGGTCATCGTGCCGGCGGCCGCGGCCGCGGCCGCTACCAGCACGCCTGCTCGTCGGGAGCGGGGCGAGGAGTTGCGAGGCATGAACAGGGTTCCCAACGATAAGAGGTGAATTCGGGTAGCGATCGGTCCGACGTGGTCCGGCGGGTTTCCCGCCGGCGTCTTCGCCGACGATCGCGAAGCGCTGTCCTGGAGCGCGCAGGGCCTGCGGGGCAGGTCAGCGGTGAGGCTGACCCGGCAGTTCGGGCCCGTGGTCGCCGAGGCCGGGGACGAGTGAGCCGCCCGCGTCCGATGGAGTCCGCGATCGTGCGGCCTCTGACGGGCCGCCAGGCCGTCGCCCTGCACCCGCTCGGTGGCCTGGAGCGGCACGAGCGGCAGGCCTGCACCGGCTCGCCGGCCTGTGCGGCCGGTGGCCCACCGCCGAGCGACGGCAGCCGGCTGCCGAGGAACTCGCAGCGCAGGCCCGGCCGTTCGGCATCCTGGCGCTCGGAGTCCCGCTGTGCGGCCCCAGTGGACTTCGTGGAGTCGGCCGCCGTCTGCGGGGTGGACGCGGAGGGCGTGCGCACCGCTCGCGGGCCGCGGCGATGCGGGTCGCTCGGATGGTTCGGGTCCCGCTGGTCCCGGTCCCGCCACTCACGCGGCGGGGCCGGGGCCGGGGGATCAGGCGTGCGTCAAACCGCCTGATCGGAACCTCACTTGGAGGTGGTGAGCTCCAGCAGGGTGAACGGGCGCTGCTGCGGGTCGGTGAGCTCGCCGACCTTGTTCCAGGTGTTCGGCTTCAGGTCGTGGATCTTGGTCTCGGTGCCGTTCACCATGACCACGTGGACGGAGTAGTCGGAGGTGGAGACGGCGTAGGTCGACGGCAGCTCCAGGCTGAGCCGACCGGACGTGCCGGTGGTGGTGAAGCAGAAGCGGCCGCCGCCGACCTTGTCGGTCTCCGCCATGTTCCGGGCGTCGACCTCCAGCAGACTCGGGGCGCAGGGCACGAGGACGATGTGGCCGTCACCGCTCTTCAGCCGGATGCCACGGTCCGCGAAGATCTGGTCCGCGCCGGGGTAGGCGAAGTCCTCCACGGCCGGCGGCGGAGTGTCGTCGGCGGTCAGCGCCTTCGGAGCGGCGGCGGTGCCGCCGGGCGCGGCGGCGCTGCGGTCAGCCGCGACGGCGCCCACGACGCCGGACACCGCGACCGTGCCGGCGACCGCGCCGACGATGACCATCTTGGTGATGGAACGCATGAATAAAACCCCCTGATTAGCCGTCAATTGCTGCTGGTTCGCAGCGGACCTGCCGAGTCGGTGCACGTACCGGCGACCTGGTCGAATGGCGTTTCCGGCCACCCCCGGCCACCCCCGGCCCCGACCGGCACCATTGCTATCACGAGCGGGTCGACTTCCGGAAGATCGTTTCCCGCTTCGGAAGCATCTGGAATTCCGCCATGTTCGTATACGGCCCATATGTCCGGGGAAAAGGTTGTCGCGTGCGGGTGAGCCGTGGACCGAGCCGCTACCGGGTGGTCCAGATCGCCGCGGTCCCGAAGACGACCAAGGACACGAAGACCTGCGCCATCATGGCGGGCGGCCACGTGTTGTCCTCCGACTCGCCCCTCTCCTTCGCCTCCATCAGGCGCTGCGCGAACTTCCTGCGGTGGCCGACCATTCCCACCGGGAAGGCCACCACCGCGAACGAGTACATGGCGAGCACCGCGGCCGCGTCCATGTGCTTCGCGTAGTAGCTGCCGAGGCCGAAGACCACCATCGCGGCCGGCGCCAGCGCCATGCTGATCCGGTGCGTGCGCGTGGGCATTCCCGGTACCAGGACCGCCCAGAACACCGCGGTCGCCAGAATCGCGAGCCACCACCACGAAACGACACCAAGCCCCAACGGATACACCGCACACCCCCCTCGTTCCGGCTGTGGAGCCCGCGTCGGCACCCGGGGGCCCACCCCCACATATAAAAAAGCCCAAAAAAAAAACACCCAAAAAAAAAAAAAAACAAAAA
>NZ_JBSFJC010000285.1:0-3860 GCF_053597855.1 Kitasatospora sp. NPDC001225 | reverse complement strand
ATCGACGATCCGCTGGCGTTGATCCCGGGCGCCGAGCTGATCGTGCCGGGGATCGAGGAGCTCACCCAGAGCGGCTCCGCGCCGGGGGTACGGCCATGACCACGCCCGAGGCCCGCGGCGGCCGCTCCTTCGCCGCCGACCCCGTCGTCGAGGCGCCCGGCCCGCTGCCGCCGATCTGGGCGACCCAGCTGGTCTCCTGCGACATCGAGGAGAGCGTCGGCCTGCCCGACACCGCCGTGCTGTCCTTCCGGGACGCCGACCACACCTTCCTCTCCGCCACCGGCATCACCATCGGCACCCCGCTGAAGGTGTCCGTGGTGACCGTCCAGGGGAACACCCGGGCGCGGCTGTTCACCGGTGAGGTGACGGCGCTGGAGCTGGAGGTGGACACCACGGGCTCGTACACCGTGGTGCGGGCCTCGGCCGTCACCCACCGGCTGATGCGCGGGCGCCGGGTGAAGGCCTTCCGGAACATGACGACCGCCGACATCGTCCGCGAGGTCGCCTCCGGAGCGGGCCTGACCTGCGGGCGGGTCGACGCCTTCCCGGTCGTCCACCAGCAGCTCTCCCAGGCCAACGTCCCGGACTGGGAGTTCCTCCAGTTCCTGGCGCAGGAGAGCGGCGCCCAGGTGCGGGTGGACGACGACGGGAAGCTGGAGTTCGTCAAGCCCGACCCCGCCTCCGGCGCGCCGGCCCCCTCCACCCCCGCGCCGCAGAACCCGCTGGTGCTGGAGTACGGGCGCAACCTGCTGGAGCTGCGCGGTGTGCTGACCGGCGCCGGAGGGGCGGACACCGTCGAGGCGCGCGGCTGGAACGTCACCACCAAGAGCGCCCTGGTCGCCACCGAGCCCGCGGTGACGTCGCAGACCGTGCAGCCGGGGATGAGCCCCTCGGTGGTGACCTCCGCCTTCCCCGGCCGGGCCCGGCTGACCGTCGCCGACACCCCGTACCGCACCCAGGCGGAGACCGCCTCGGTGGCCCGGTCGCTGGCCGCCTCGGTGGCGGCCGGCTTCGGCGAGCTGGAGGTCGTCGCCGAGGGCAACCCGCGGCTGCGGGCGGGCACCGCGGTCGCCCTGGGCAACGTCGGCGCCGCCTTCTCCGGCCGCTACACCGCCACCGGGGTGCGCCACCTGCTCGAACCGTTCCGCGGCTACCGGACCACCGTGGTGGTCAGCGCGGCCCCCGACCGCTCGCTGGCCGGGCTGACCAGCGGCGGCAACGCGCCGCCGCGCGGGCCGCGGATACCCGGCCTGGCCGTCGCCGTGGTCACCGACGTCCGGGAGCCGGGCGGCGGTCAGCGCGGCTGGGTGAAGCTCAAGTTCCCCTGGCTGGACGACACCTACGTCTCCGACTGGGTGCGCACCGTGCAGTGGGGCGGCGCCGGGGGCGGCGGGGTGGTCAGCCCCGAGGTCAACGACGAGGTGCTGGTCGGCTTCGAGCAGGGCGACCTGGACAGCCCGTACATGCTGGGCGGGCTCTACAACGGCGTGGACCGGCCCTCCCCGCACGACGTGCCGCTGGTCGACACGGGCTCCGGCAAGGTCAACCGCCGTTCCGTGGTGTCCCGTTCGGGCCACCGGATGGAGCTGCTGGACGTGCCGGGCGGCAAGTCCGGCGTCCGGCTGGCGAGCGGCGACGGCAAGTTGGAGGTCAAGCTGGACCAGCAGCGCGGCGAGATCGTGCTGACCGTCCACGGCCTCGGCGGCGCGGCCGGCAGCACCGTGCGGCTCTCCTCCTCCGGCATCACCCTGGACGCGGGCACCGGCACGGTGGACGTGCGCGGCGGATCGGTCACCGTCCGGGGCACGACGGCGGTCACCGTGGAAGGCGGCGCCGAGGCGGTGCTCAAGGGGGCCATCGTCCGGATCAACTGACGTATCGTCACAGAGACTTGGCAGTAGACGAGTGCCCCACGACCAGCGGGCACCATCCGAAACGGAGACCGCACATGCCCCCCGCAGCCCGGACCGGCGACCTGACCGATCACGGCGGCGCCCTCACCACCCCGCCGCCGGGCGCCCTCAAGGTGGCGACCGTGCTGATCGGCGGCCGCCCCGCCGCCGTCGTCGGCACCGTCCACGCCTGCGTCGTCCCCCCGCACCTGGCCCTGGGCCCCGGCGACGTGGTGCTGCCCTCCCCGGGCGCGCTCGCCGGGGGAGTGGTGCTGATCGGCGGCCTGCCCGCGGCCCGCGTGGGGGACAAGACCACCTGCGGCGCCACCGTCACCGTCGGAGCGTTCAACGTGCTGATCGGCGGCGCCATATGACGGGCAGCTTCATCGGCCGCGGCTGGGCCTTCCCGCTGCGCGTCAACGCCACCGGGGGCATCGCCCTGGTGGAGCGCGACCGCGAACTCGCGGAGGCGATCCGGCTGATCCTCGGCACCGCCCCCGGCGAGCGGCCGATGCGCCCCGAGTTCGGCTGCGGCATCCACGAGTACGTCTTCGCCACCGGCGACAGCACCACCGCCGGGCGGATCGCCCGCGAGGTGCGCATCGCGCTGGAGCGCTGGGAACCGAGGATCGAGGTGGACGACGTGGTGATCGCCTTCGACAGCGTCGAGGAGGGCACCCTCTACATCGACGTCCACTACACCGTGCGGGCCACCAACGACCGCCGCAACCTGGTCTTCCCCTTCTACACCATCCCGGAACACCCGAACTCGGCCGAGGGGTCTGCGAACTGATGGCCCTGCCCTCCCCGAACCTGGACGACCGCCGCTTCCAGCAGCTCGTCGACGAGGCCAAGCGGTACGTCCAGCAGCGCGCCCCCGAGTGGACCGACCACAACGTCTCCGACCCGGGCGTCACCCTGATCGAGACCTTCGCCTACCTGGTGGACCAGCTGCTCTACCGGCTGAACCGGGTGCCGGAGAAGAACTACGCCGCCTTCCTCGACCTGCTCGGCATCCGGCTCTTCCCACCGGCCGCGGCCCGGGCCGAGGTCGACTTCTGGCTCTCCGCCCCGCAGACCGAGACCGTCCTGCTGCGGGCCGGCACCGAGGTCTCCACGCTGCGCACCGAGACCGACGAGGCGGTGGTCCTCTCCACCGCCGAGGACCTGCCGATCGTCCCCAGCTCGCTGGATCGGCTGGTCACCGTCTCCGCCTCCGGCGAGCAGTCCGACGGCACGGCCCGACTGGCCGACGGCGCGGACGTCCGGTGCTTCCAGCAGCGCCCGGTGGCCGGGGACGCCATGCTCTTCGCCCTGCCGGCCGTGGTGCCGCGCTGCATCCTGGTCGTCCGGCTGGACAGCCGGGTCGAGGGTGTCGGCGTCGACCCGCGCCAGCCGCCGCTGGCCTGGGAGGTCTGGGACGGCGCGCGCTGGATCGCCTGCGAGACCGGTAGCGACACCACCGGCGGCCTCAACCGGCCGGGCGAGGTGGTCGTCTTCGTGCCCGCCGGGCACACCGCCTCGGTGGTCGCCGGACGGCGGGCCGGCTGGCTGCGCTGCCGGGTCACCGAGCCGCGGCCGGGCCAGCCGTTCTACTCCGAGTCGCCCACCATCCGCCGGGCCGAGGTGTTCACCGTCGGCGGCACCGCCACCGCCGTCCACGCGCAGACCGTTACCGACGCGCCGCTCGGCACCTCGGAGGGCGTCGCGGGCCAGCGCTTCCGGCTCGCCCGGCCCCCGGTGCTGCTCGACGGCGAGCCCCCGGTGGTCGAGGTCGCGGCCGGCGAGGGCTGGGAACGGTGGACGGTCGTCGAGCACTTCGGCGAGTCCTCGCCCACCGACCGGCACGTGGTGCTGGACGCCACCACCGGCGAGTTCCTCTTCCCGCCCGCCGCCGAACCAGGAGGCGTTCTTCGGCACCGAGATCTGGGTGCCGTCGCCGAGGGTGTGCCGCCCGCTCATCCCGAC
>NZ_JBSFJC010000284.1:0-3900 GCF_053597855.1 Kitasatospora sp. NPDC001225 | reverse complement strand
CTCGGCGCGCTGCAGGGCAAGCGGATGCGCAACTTCGACGTCTTCAACGTGGTGCGCACCCGGGACGGCCGGGCGGTCTACTTCTACTCCGACCCAGACCGGCTGGTCGTCGGCGCAGCGCAGTTCGAGGCCGTGCCAGCCGTGTTCGGCGGCGAGGGCGGCGGCCCGGTCGAGCGGCGTCCCGGGCAGGCCGAGGGAGGCGAGGGCGAGGGGCACGGCGGTTCAGTCCCCTTCGGCGGGGTGGACGGTGACGGCGGCGGGTGCCAGGCGGATCCGCAGGCCCGGTGCGCCGGCGAGGCGGACGGTCAGCAGGACGGCCTCCGGGTCCTGCCCGTCCGGCCGGGCCGTCAGCTGGACGGTGTCCGCGAGCGCCGGCGGCCGCGTGACGGCGGTGAGCCGGGCGGCGCAGGCGAACAGGGCCGGGCCGTCGGCGGGAAGCTCGCCGGTGAGCACCGGCAGGGCGGCCTCGGGGCCGAACGCGGTACCGCCGGGGACGTGCTCGGCGCCGGCGGTGGTGAAGCCGCGCAGGGCGTGCAGCTCCGAGGCGAGCCCGCCGTCGGCCCGCACTCCGGCACCGGCGCGCTGCCCGGCGCCCCGGCCCGCGACGGCCCAGCCGGTTTGGGTGACCGGGGTGCCGGCCGGCCCGCCGGTGACCAGGTGGGCCCGGAACTCCTCGGCGCCGTGGGCCAGGGTGAGCGAGGTGACGGTGACGCCGGGCAGTTCACGGCCGCCGACGCGCGGGTGCCAGCGGGAGGCGGCCCAGCCGGGCCCGGCGCCGAGCGGGTGGACGCGGCCGCGTTCGGTGGGTCCGGCGTCGGTCAGCAGGGCGAGGTGGTTGTCGGCGGGGCCCTCGAAGGCCGGCCCGGTGGCGGTGGAGTGGGCGAGCCGCGCGTAGTACGGGTCGTCCGGGCCCGCGGCGTCGGCGGGCTGGTCGTCGCTGCCGTGGTTGTGCAGCCGGACCAGGCCGTCGGCGGCGGTGGACTGCACCAGCCAGCCGGGCCCGTGCAGGGCGAGGACGGTGTCGCGCTCCTCGACGGGTGCGAGTCCCTCCGGCGCGGTCCACACCGGGTGGCCGGGCGGGAGCAGCAGGCCGAGGAAGGCGCTGCCGGCCCAGTACGGGGAGGCGGGGCCGGAGTAGACCTGGACGAGCCGGAGGTCGGGTCCGTGCCAGCCGAGGGTGAGCAGGCCCCGGTCGTCGACGGCGCCGCGGTCGAGGAAGTGGCGCAGGGCGCCGGAGGCGAGGCGGCGGGTGGTGCCGGGGGCGAGCGGGGTGTGGCCGGTCAGAGCCCCGGCCCAGAGCGGGGCGGTGGCGGCGAAGCGGTAGGTGAGCGAGCGGCCCTGGTGGACGGGCGCGCCGTCGGCCCCGAAGGTGTGGGCGTAGCCGGCCAGGTGGGCGGCGAGGCGCTCGCCGTACACGGCGCCCAGGGCCCGGTCGCCGGCGAGGTGGGCGTGCAGGACGGGGTACAGGTGCAGGGCCCAGCCGTTGTAGTGGTCGAAGGCGCGGGGGCGGCCGTCGGTGTACCAGCCGTCGCCGAGGTACCAGCGGTCGATGTGCTCCAGCCCGCGGCGGACGGCGGCGCGGGCCTCGGGTTCGGCGATGCCGGCCTCGGCGAGGAAGCCGCCGACGGACAGCGGGAAGAGCTGCCAGTTGTTGTCGTTGGGCACGCGGTGCAGGGCGTCGGCGAGCCAGCGGCCGACCCGGTCGCGGACGGGCCCGGACAGCCGGTCCCAGAGCCAGGGGCGGGTCAGGCGCAGGGCGAAGGCGATGGAGGCGGCCTCGACCATGGCCTGGCCCCGGTCGGTGATCAGCGGCCAGGACTCGCGGTCGCCGTCGGCGAGGTCGCGCTCGCCGGTGGGGGTGCGGGTGCCGGCGTCGAGTCCGGCGGCGTAGTGCGCCAGCAGGCCGTGCGGATCGGTGCCGCCCGCGCCGGCCACCCGCAGGGCGGCGGGCAGGAAGGTGCGGGCGAAGCCCTCCAGGGCGTCGGAGCGGCGCCCGGAGCGGCTCGGGCGGGGGCCGGGCAGGTCGATCAGCGCCCCGGCGGGACTGGCGTGGGGGAGGACCGCGGTCAGCAGGCCGTCGGCCACCGCCTCCCAGTGCTCCCTGGTCCAGCCGGTGTGCGGGCTGAGGTCGCGGTCCTCCGGGGGCAGGCGCATGAGGTCCTCCGAGATCGGGTGGTGGGCCGGAATCTAGGTAGTGCCTGATCGTTCGTCAAGCCGGAGCGATCAAATGAGCGGCTTGATCGGATTGTGATGTTGTCGCCGCGGCAGCGTATTGCCCCGATTTTCCGGCATTCCAGTGATCGCGAGGGCGGCTTCGGAAGCCCGACAGGTCGATCATGTCAGATCATTTGATCCAAATCTCTTGACTCCGATCGCCTATCTGCTCAGGATGACAGCCAATCGCCCCCACCCTCTGACGGGTCCCGGCCGGAGCCGACCGTTTCCGGGCCCTGTGCACCCTCGTCCTAAGGAGCCCACCGATGCGCTCGACCCCCCTCTCCCGGCGCAGAGCCCTCCGCACCGCCGCCGCGGCCACCTCGGCCGCGCTCTGCGTCACCCTGCTCGCCGCCTGCGGCAGCAGCGGCGACGGGGCGGCGGCCACCGCCGCGGACGACGGCAAGCCGGTCAGCCTGACCTTCTGGGGCTGGGCGAAGGGCACCAAGGACGTGGTCGCCGCGTTCAACGCGAGCCACCCGAACATCCAGGTCGTCTTCGAGGAGATCCCGGCCGGCGCGGCCGGCGGCTACGCCAAGCTCTCCAACGCGGTGAAGGCCGGCAACGCCCCCGACGTCTTCAACGTCGAGTACCCGCAGCTGCCGGACTTCGTCAGCCAGGGCGCCGTCCAGGACATCAGCAAGCTGGTCGACGGCGACCTCAAGGCCAAGTACCTGCCGCAGGCCGTCGAACTCACCTCGCTCGGCGGCCGCACCTGGGCCCTGCCGCTGGACGCCTCCCCCCAGGTCTTCTACTACCGCAAGGACCTCTTCGCCAAGGCCGGCATCACCGTCCCCAAGACCTGGGACGAGTTCCGCACCGCGGCGCAGCAGCTGAAGGCAGCCCAGCCCGACACCCGCATCGCCACCTTCTTCCCCGACGACCCGACCACCTTCGAGGCGATGGCTTGGCAGAACGGCGCCCACTGGTTCGCCGCCGCCGACGAGGCCTGGAAGGCCGACCTGACCGGGCCGGAGACCCGCAAGGTCGCCGACTACTGGCAGAAGCTGGCCGACGAGGACCTCGTGCGCGTCATGCCGTCCTTCAGCCAGCAGTGGACCGCCTCCCTGCAAAAGGGCGAGACGGCCGGCTACCTCGGCGCCACCTGGGGCGGCGGCGTCCTGAAGGCCAACCTCGGCACCGCCCCCGAGGTCAACGGCACCTGGGCGGCCGCGCCGATGCCCAGCTGGGACGGCAGCCCCGCCAGCGGCATGCTCGGCGGCACCACCTTCGCCGTGTCCAAGGACAGCAAGAAGGCCAAGGCCGCCGTCGAGTTCGCCACCTGGGCGACCACCACCGCGGACGGCTTCAAGGCCCGGATCTCCTCCGGCACCTCCTCCGCCTACCCGGCCGCCACCGAGCTCGTGCCGGCCGCCAAGCAGGCCTTCAACACCGACTTCTACGGCGGCCAGGACCTCTACGCCCTCTACGCGGACGCCGCCAAGTCCGTCAAGCCGGGCTGGACCTGGGGCCCGGCGATGGGCGTCACCAACGGCTCGCTGAAGGACTCCTTCGGCAAGGTCGCCGGCCGGACCGGCACCATCGACGAGTCGCTCACCGCCGCGCAGCAGGCCACCCTCGCCGAGTTCAAGAACCGCGGACTGAAGGTCGCCCAGTGACCACCGGCACCCATCCAGGCCGTACCGCCCGCGCCACCGCCGGCCGGTGCCCCGTACCGCCCGCGCC
>NZ_JBSFJC010000283.1:0-3988 GCF_053597855.1 Kitasatospora sp. NPDC001225 | reverse complement strand
ACTCGTCGACATCCCGGCGGGGGTCGACGATCACGGCCTGGCCGGTGCGCTCGTCGGCGATCAGGTACGAGGCCTGGGAGAGGCAGTCGAGGTAGTACTGGCTGAAGATCACGGGATTTCTCCTCGTCGGGTCTGACAGGCTGGCTCTATGTCGAGTGTACCCCCGGGGGTATTTTATCGACGCAATCGAGGCGCTCGCGATCTGCCGCGTGAACTCCGACGCCACTGCCCCAGGCCACTGGAAGCGGCCCTCCTTCGGGCGCTATCACGCGGCGGCGGCGCGGCCAAACTGCCTTTCTCCATGGATAGTTCAGGCTCCGCGAGTTCGACCGATCACCCAGGAGGAGCCCGTGCCCGAGCACTTCATGAGCGTCAAGCAGACTGCCGAGTACCTGAACATGTCCGTAGCGTGGGTATACCGGGACGCTCCTCGGGTGGGACTCGTTCCCTACCGATTCGGTGGTGGGCGGAACGCGAAGCTGCAGTTCAAGGTGTCGGAGGTGCATGCCTGGGTGAGGCAGCAGCGGTTGTCCGGCGCCTGAGCCGGCGGTGCAAGTGCGGGCCTGCCCATGACGGGCAGACCCGCACTCGTTCACGCGGCCAGACCGAGGTCCAGGACCTGCGCCGCGCGGCTGATGGAGCCGGGCATGAGGTGGCGGTAGATCTTGAAGGTGATCTCGATGTTGCGGTGGCCCATCCACTCCGCGACGTCGGTGATCGGGATGTTGTTGCTGAGGCAGTTCGACGCGAAGAAGTGGCGCAGGCCGTAGAGGACCATGCCCTCGGGGATGTCGGCCTGCCCGGAGGCCCTGATCCTCTGCCACTGGTTGTGGATGACGTGGTGCGGCATGGCCAGACCGATGTCCTTGGGATTGCGCAGAAGGTAGCCGTCCACGGTCCCGTACGTGTCCGCATACCGCTCGATGGCCTGCTTGGTGCGTGTCGGCAGCGGCACGTCGCGGTACTCGCCGACCTTGCGGTGCTTCAGGCGCGCGTAGGTCTTGGTCGCCTGGTTGACCTGCTCGGTGACGCGGTAGACGTCATCGGCGACGATGTTGTTGATATTGACGGCGAATGCCTCGCCATTGCGCAAGCCGCAGCCACTCATGAGTTCCGCGACCAGGCGGAAGGCGTCGTCACCCGTGCTCCGGATCTCCTGCAGTTGAGCGAGAGAGGGGATCACCACCCGCTCCGGGTCGTACTGGGGAGGCTGGACACCGTTCATCGGGCTGTCCTCGTAGAGGCCCAGCCTGTGCGCGTCCAGCAGGATGGTCTTCAGCCTGACGAAGGCATTGGTCTGGGCGGCCAGGCCGACACCGTTCCGCTCCATGGTCTCGACGAACGCTTCCACGACCTTGTGGTCGAACGTGCCCATGCGACGACTGCCGAATGCCGGGAGAAGGTGGTTCTTCAGGATGGAGTCGATGTTCCGCAACGACGTCGGGCTCTGGTGGCGCTGACCCTTCAGCCACTCGGCGGTGTAGACCGCGAACTGCATGCTGCCGTACTTCTTGATGCGGTCCGCCTTCTGCTGGCTCTGCGGGGAGTTCTTCCGCGCGTGGTAGACCTCGGCGAGGCGGGCCTTGGCCTTCTCCTGGTTGGCGAAGCCTGACTCCTCGGTCTGCCGCCCCACTGCGTTGCGGTACCTGATCTTGTACTCGTGCGGGCACTTGCTCCAGCGGGACTCCGGATGCTCGCACTCCTTGAAGAAGCTGCCCATGCCGCGGGTGAGGCCTGTGGTCGCCATCTGACTGGTACCTCCGGGAATCCTGCTGACCTTTTGCTGACCCCGGATGGTCGATCATGCCCCTGAGCTGGGCAGAAACGTCAGACTCGTGATAACTGGGCGAAGTACACGGGGGACCTTCCTGGGCGGCATAGGACTGGGGCTCGGGGCCGGGCGGTGCGGGGGTGGGCGGCTCGTAGGCCTGGGCGGTGTCGGGCGCCGCAGTGCCACTCCGATACCCCCCTCGGTATATTTGCGAGCATACGGCTACCTGAGCCGATACGGGTCGGGGTATCGCCGAACGATTTCGATAATACCCCCGGGGGTACTATGGTGAGGCACCGAGGGGCCGGCCACCGCCTCCGGGCCAGGTACGGGCCAGGTACCGGCGGGGCCGAGGACGCACCGGTCATGCCACGCACCCGGCACACCACCCGCACCGGGCCACCGGGCCCGTACGGACGCCCGCGCCGCCCCCCGACCCGCCGGACCACTGCGGTCCGGTCTGCACCACTGGAGACACCTCATGCCCTTGCTGCCGCACGCCCACGGGCCCTACGCCCGCCGGCCCGACGCCCACGGACCGGGCACCCCCGGGCGGACCACCCCCGCCGAGGCCCACGAGCTCGCCCGCACCGGCACCGCCGTCCTGCTGGACGTCCGGGAGGCCGCCGAGTTCGCCGCCGGACACGCCCCCGGCGCGCTGCACCAGCCGTTGATCGGGCTGGCCGCCGGTGTCCCGCTGCCGGCCGAGGCCGCCGGGCGGACCGTGCTGGCGATCTGCCGCTCCGGCAACCGCTCCCAGCGCGCGGCGGAGCTGCTCGCACAGCGCGGCGTCGAGGCGCTGAACGTGGTCGGCGGCATGGGCGCCTGGGCGCTGGCCGGGCTGCCGGTCACCACGCCCGACGGCGGCGCCGGGCATGTGATATGACCACGCTGATCCTGGCGCTCGCCGCCGGTGCGGTGGTCGGGCTCGCCCTGGGCGGGCTGGGCGGCGGCGGCAGCATGCTCGCCGTCCCCGCCCTGGTCTACCTGCTGGGCTTCAGCCCGGCGCTGGCCACCACGGCCAGCCTGGTGATCGTCGCCGCGACCTCGCTGACCGGGCTGCTCGCCCACGCCCGGGCGGGCCGGGTCCGCTGGCGCACCGGCGCGCTGTTCGCCGCCGCCGGGCTGCCCGCCGCCATGGCCGCCGGGGCGCTGTCCGCCCATCTGCCGGGCGCGCTGCTGACCGGTGCCTTCTCGGTGCTGGCGGCGCTCGCGGCCTGGCGGATGCTGAAGCCGCCCGCGAAGAACGCACAGGAACGTTCCGGCGCCGGAGTCGGCCGCTCCACGGCGGCGGGCGCCGGGCTCGGCGCCGTCACCGGACTGCTCGGTGTCGGCGGCGGCTTCCTCGCCGTACCGGCCCTGGTCTCGGTGCTCGCCTTCACCATGGCCGAGGCCGTCGGCACCAGCCTGCTGGTCATCACCGCCAACTCGCTCGCCGCCCTGCTGCCCCGCCTCGGCTCGGCCGGGGCGATCGACTGGGCCGTGGCCGCCCCCTTCACCGGGGCCGCGATCCTCGGCGCCTGGGACGGCAAGCGGCTGGCCGACAAGCTCAGCGGGCGAACCCTCCAGAAGGCCTTCGCCGTCGCCCTGCTCGCCGTCGCCGCGCTGATGCTCATCACCACGGTGAGCTGATCACCCCGGCGAGCCGACCCCCGAACCCTCCCCCACCACACGCACCGCACCGACACCCCTTCCCGAGAGGACCTCCCACTCCCATGACCACGCCGCTGACCGTCGAGCAGCTCCAGCCCCGCCTCGGCCTGCTCACCCTCATCGACGTCCGCTCCCCCGGCGAGTACGCCGCCGGCCACATCCCCGGCGCCCTGAACGTCCCGCTCGACCAGCTCGACCGCGCCCTGCCCGCGCTGCGCGAGGCCGCCGGGCAGGGCGAGATCGCCGTGGTCTGCGCCGCCGGGCCGCGCGCCGACAACGCCTGCCGCGTGCTGGCCGACGCCGGCATCCCGACCCTCACCCTGGCCGGTGGCACCAATGCCTGGGCGAGCGCCGGGCGGCCGCTGGACCAGGTGGCCGGCGCCCGCCGGGTGTGGGCGCTGGACCGCCAGGTCCGCCTGGTGGCCGGCTCGCTGGTGCTGGCCGGCGTGCTGGTCGACCTCGCCCTGCCGGGTGCCCGCTGGGTCTCCGCCGCCGTCGGCGGCGGGCTGGCCTTCTCCGCGCTGACCAACACCTGCGCGATGGGCTCGATGCTCTCCAAGCTCC
>NZ_JBSFJC010000282.1:0-4021 GCF_053597855.1 Kitasatospora sp. NPDC001225 | reverse complement strand
TGAGTTGCCTGCGCGTCACATCCAACAGTCCTACCGGGTTCTGCCCCGGAGCGGGGCAGAACCCGAAGATTGATCACAACATCACACAGGCCCTAACTGCGTCGAGCGGAGTCGGCCCCCACCCGCGCCGGCGAGGGCGGTCCGGCCGGTGAGCGCCGCCGGACGCGGCGAGGCCGGTGCCGTCCGGGAGCGGCGGCTCCCGGACGGCACCGGCCTCACGGCGCGGGAAGGGCTACCAACGGCGGCGCGGCGCCGGAGGGTTGAGCTTGGCGGCGAGCGCCGAGAGGAAGGTCGGGAGCTTGTCGACCATGGCCTTGGGGACCGGGGTGGTCTCGACGCTGCCGCTTCGCACGTCCTCGACGAGCAGCGTGTACGTGCCGTTCTCCTCGACGAGTTCGGCGGCGAAGAGCAGTGTCCTGGTGGAGGTTTCCATCGGGGTTCCTAGGCTTGGGTGTCGTTGAGCCAGGCGGTCCACGCCGCGGTGGCCCGCTGCTCGTCGGCGTCCTCGGCGAACAGGTGGTGGCCGAGCCAGATCGGCACGTTCCAGGTGCTGCCGTTGAAGAACCGGTAGAGCGCGTCCGGGCCGCGCAGGCCGACGAAGTCGGGGCTGAGCCAGTCCACGACCACCTCCTCCGGGCCGCCGTCCGTACCGGGGACGTCGAGTCGCAGGCGGTCGCCGACGGCCGCGTCGGCGGCGAGGCCGAGGCGCAGCCGCAGGGCGGCGAAGTCGGCCGGGTCGGCGGTGGGTTCGGGGCGCGGGGCCCTGACGTAGACGGCGGGGCGGCCGGCGAAGTGCCGCAGGTACTCGGCGAGGCCGTGCTGGTAGAAGTCGACGTGCTTCTCGGCCGCGTCCGACTTGGCGTCCCACATCCAGGCCTCGTCGACGACGCCCGTGTGCACCCAGTGGATGCCCATCCGCAGGTGGCTCGTTCCGCCGTCGGCGGGCTCGATGTGGTAGCTGAGCGTGTTGGAGAACCCGCCGTCCTGGGTCGCCCGGACGGCGAACCGCCGCGGCGGCTCCCACGCCACGACGGTGGAGTCGCCCCGGCTGGCCTTTCCGCCGACGCGCGGCTCGACCTCCATCGGGTACAGCCAGCCGAGGTTGCCGGCGCCGGTGGCGACCGCGTCCCAGACCTGTTCGGGCGTGGCGGGCAGGTCCTGTTCCCGGCGGACCTCGAACTCTCGGGCCATGGTCGGTACTCCTTCGTCGTCGTTCATGGTCAGTGGTCGTCGTTCATGGTCAGTAGGTGACCGGGAGGGCGCTCAGCCGCCGTTGCAGCGGGTTGGGCCGCCAGTCCAGCGCCGCCTCGTCGGCCAGCCGCAGTTCGGGCAGCCGGCGCACCAGCGTGCCGATCGCCACCTCGGCCTGGAGCTTGGCCAGTGGGCCGCCGAGGCAGAAGTGCGGGCCGTGGCCGAAGGTCAGGTGCCGGTTGCCGGGGCGGGTGAGGTCGAGCCGGTCGGGGTCCTCGAAGCGGTCCGGGTCGCGGTTGGCCGCGGCGAGGAACAGGTACGCCAGGTCCCCCTCCCGCAGTGTCCGTCCGCCGATCTCCAGGTCCTCCGCGACGACCCGGACGATCGCCTGGGTCACCGTGTCGTAGCGGGCGAGCTCCTCGACGGCGCCGCGGATCAGCCCCGGATCCGCCCGCAGCCGGGCCAGTTGGTCCGGGTGGCGCAGCAGGGCGAGGACGCCGTTGTTGATCAGGTTGGCGGTGGTCTCGTCGCCGGCGGTGATCAGGACGAAGCACGTGGACAGCAGTTCGGAGTCGGTGAGCCGCTCGTCCTGCGCCTGGGTGGCGACCAGGGCGCTGATCAGGTCGTCGCCCGGCGCGCGCCGGCGCTCCCGGATGAGCCCGGACAGGTACTCCTCGTACTGGTCGATCGCCGCCTCGGACTTGTCGATGTCCTCGGTGAGCCGGCCGAAGCGGCGGAACCAGCCCTTGACCCGCGGCCGGTCCTCCTCCGGGATGCCGAAGAGCTCGCAGACGACGGACATCGGCAGCGGGGCGGCGACGGCCTCGATCAGGTCCATGCTCCGCCCGGCCGCGACCGCCTCGTCGACGAGCCGGTCGACGATGCCCTGGACGCCGTCGCGCAGCGCTTCGACCCGGCGGGCGGTGAAGGCCCGGTTGGCCAGCTTGCGCAGCCGGCTGTGGTCCGGCGGATCGGTGTTGGTCATCACCCGGCCGAGCCGGTCAGTGAGCCGGCTCAGGGCCTTCAGGTCGCCGCCGAGCGCGCTGTAGGCCCGCGTCATCCGGTCGCGGTCGTTGGACAGCCGCAGGTCGCCCAGGGCCGCCTCGATGTCGGCGTACCGGGTGAGGTACCAGATGCCCTGGTCGCTGCGGTGGACGGGGCTCTCGCGCCGCATGCGGGCGTAGAGGGGGTACGGGTCCCGCCGGACCTCGGGGGTGAGCAGGTCCGCGGCGAAGTCGTGGGACGGGACGGGGTCGTGGGCCGGGGCGAGGCCCGCCGCGGGGCGGGCCTCGTCCGTGGTGTCGGTCGGGTTCACTACGGGCCGCGCTACTTCCGGGTGTCCATGGCGTCGGCGAGGCTCCTGGGCCGCATGTCGGTCCAGGACTTCTCGACGTACTCCAGGCAGGCGGCGTTGGTGTCGGGGCCGTGGACGACGGTCCAGCCGTCGGGGACGTCGGCGAACTGGGGCCAGAGCGAGTGCTGGTTCTCCTCGTTGACGAGCACGAGGAAGGTGCCGTCCTGGTCGTCGAAGGGGTTGGTCATGGGTCAGTCCTCCTGGTGGGAAAGGGTGGTGGTGCCGTCGGTGTCGCCGACGGCCTCGGTGATCCTGGCGGCCAGGACCGGTCCGATCTGGGCCAGCGAGCCGGCCTGGGTCATCCGGTCGTGCCGGGTGGTGATCTCGTGGGACTCGATCCGGCCGGTGACGTAGGGGCGCCAGGTCTCGGGCCCGGCGTTGTCCTCGGCGCGGTCGATCGTGGAGTTGAACAGCAGCAGGTCCCCGTCGAAGCCGCCGGGGACGAAGTCGACCGCCAGCTTCGAGTTGTTGATCATGATCTCGACGATCACCTCGACCTGCCGCTCGGTCAGGCCGGCCAGCGCGCTGCCCCGGCGGTTCAGCACCTCGGCGACCTCGGCGTAGGTGATCTCCCGGTCGCCCAGCTCGTCCGGGTCGACGTCGAGCACGCCGACGAGCACGTCCCGCACGGTGGGCACCGGAGCCACCTCGAACCGCACCTCCTTCACCGGGTAGGCGTCGAGGATCGCCAGCAGCGCGGTCCGTTCGCCGCGCGACTGCAGCTCGCAGGCGAGCGCGTGGGCGATCAGCCCGCCGGCGGACCAGCCGAGGAGCAGGTACGGGCCCTCCGGCTGGATCTTCTGGATCTGGTCGGCGTAGTCCGCCGCCATCTCCTCGTAGGACGTCGGCAGGGGTTCGGGCCGGCCGAGGCCGCGCGCCTGGATGGCGTAGACCGGGTGCTGCGGGCCGAGGTGGTTCAGCAGGCCGCTGTACGACCAGCTGATGCCGCCGCCGGGGTGGACGCAGAACAGCGGCGTCCCGGTCCCGGTCGACCGCAGCGGCAGCACCACGTCCAACGCGTCCTCGGGGTCGTCCAGGAGCAGGCGCTCGGTGAGACCGGCCACGGTCGGCGCCTCGAACAGCATCCGCAGGCCCAACTCCAGGCCGAGGGTCTCGCGGACCCGGGAGGCCAGCCGGGCGGCCAGCAGCGAGTGCCCGCCCAGGTCGAAGAAGTTGTCGTCGATGCCCACCTGCTCCCGGCCGAGCACCTCGGCGACGAGGCCGCACAGCAGCTGCTCCTGCGGCGTCCGGGGGCCGCGCCCGGCGGTCGAGGACCCGTACTCGGGGGCCGGCAGGGCGGCCCGGTCGAGCTTGCCGTTGGCGGTCAGCGGCAGCGCGTCCACGGTGACGAACGCCGCCGGCACCATGTAGTCGGGCAGGTCGCGGCGCAGCCGGCCGGACAGCTCGCCCGCCTCGGGCGCCCCCTCCGGGGCGGGCACCAGGTAGGCGACCAGCCGCTTGTCCCCCGGCCGGTCC
>NZ_JBSFJC010000281.1:0-4033 GCF_053597855.1 Kitasatospora sp. NPDC001225 | reverse complement strand
GGGGCGAGCCTGAGGGCCAGCTGGTGGCCGGCAGTGCTGCGGTCGAGGAATCTCACGGGCCTGTCCTCGTCCTCCAGGTGTTCGAGCGGCTCGGTCGGGACCGGGGCGGTGCGGACGGGCGAGCGGCCCGCGGGCACCGTCCGTTCCGCCCCGTCACCAGGGCGGCTGCCCCGTTGCGGCGGGCTCTAACGTCCGGGTGCGATCCGGGGGTGGTACGGAACGGACGGCGCGTGTGCACCGGCGGGGAACGGGCAGGCGCGGGGCATGGACGGCCGACGGACGGTGCTCCCGCTCGCACCAGCGGTGAGGTCCGCCTGGCACCGTGCACCCGGTGACGGCCCCGCGCCGTCCCCACCGGACCACGAGCCGGACGCCCGGCCGGAGGCGCGACCGGCCGCTCGGACGGCCCGGCCACGGCTGCTCGCGAGAACCGGGGCCGACCGCGTGCCACGGCTCCACCCCGGTCACCACCACACCGCCTGAGCCGAACCGAGGTGAGGAGGCAGGCCGTGGACCGCCCCGGGAACGGTGGGCCGCCAGGCCGGGAGCAGGTCAGGCGACTGGCGCTCGAAGGCGGCCCCGGCACGGTGCGGCGCAGCCGCGAGTTCAGCCGACGGGCGCTGGTGTCCTGGCAGTGGCTGCCGGCCGTCGACGAGGACCGGCGGGCCGCCGCCGAGGACGTCCTGCTGATGGTCGCCGAGCTGGTCGCCAACGCCTGTCTGTACGCCCCCGGCGGCCCGAGCGAGCTGCGGCTCCACTGGGACGGTGCCCGGCTGCGGGTGGAGGTCGCGGACGCCAGCCCCGTCCCGCCGCGGCTGCGCCCGTCCGCCGGTACGGGCCGCCCGGGCGGGCACCGACTGCGGGTGGTGGACCGGCTCTCCGCCGCCTGGGGCTCCCGGCCCGAGGCCGGAGGGAAGCTGGTCTGGCTGGAGGTGTCGCGCCCGCCGGCCCTGACGGCGGCCGGTGCGGATGGGGCGCCGGAACGGCCGGGCTGATCGCCGCACGTCCTCGCCCTCGTCCGAGGGTGCGTCCGGCGCTTCGCAGCCGGCGCACGGCACCCGTCGAACTCGGGGGCCCGGCGCGCCCTTTCCCGTTCCCGTGGCACCGCCCCCGCCGCCCGACTAGCGTTGCCCGGCATGACCGACACCGGGACCGACATCACCGCTGAGCTGGTCCGCGCGCTGCTGCGCGACCAGCACCCCGACCTGGCCGACCGCCCCGTGACGCTCGGCGCGCGCGGGTGGGACAACCAGCTGTGGCGGCTCGGCGACGACCTCGCCGTCCGGCTGCCCTGGGCGACGACGTCGGCGGACGAGCTGCTGCGCAAGGAACACGCCTGGCTGCCCGCCCTCGCCCCGCACCTGCCGCTGCCCGTCCCCGTCCCACAGCGCTTCGGCGAGCCCTCCGAGCGGTTCCCGCGGCCGTGGATCGTCACCACCTGGGTGCCGGGCGAGCCCGCCGACCGCGCGCCCGCCACCCGCGCCGCGCGGGCCGCCGACACCCTGGCCGCCTTCCTGACCGCCCTTCACCGCCCCGCCCCCGCCGGTGCGCCCGCCGGTCGCGGCCGCGGCGGACCGCTGGCCGACCACGCCGAGGGTTTCGCGAGGCAGCTCGCCTCGGCCGTCGAACTGGGGCTGCTCCCCGACCCGGAGGCCGTCCGCGCGGTCTGGGAGGACGCCGTCACCGCGCCGGAGTGGACGGGCCCGGACCTGTGGCTCCACGGCGACCTGCACCCGGCCAACGTGCTCACCGCCGACGGCACCATCTGCGGTGTGATCGACTTCGGCGACCTCTTCGCCGGCGACCCGGCCGGTGACCTCGCCGCCGCCTGGATCCTGCTGCCGGACGGCGCCGCCGACCGCTTCCACGCGGCCTACCGGCCCGCCCCGGACCCCGCCACCCTGCGCCGCGCCCGCGGCTGGGCGGTGCTGCGTGCCCTCTCCTGCCTGCGCATCGGCCACGCCGGCGACCACGGCCGCCCCGGCGGCAAGCCCACCTGGGGCCCACCCGCCCGGGCCGCCCTGGCCCGCCTCGTCGCCACGGCCGGCCGCTGACGGCGCGCTGCCACCGTCATGCGCTGCCCGGGCCAGCGACGGCGCCCCCCGCCGCCCCCCGCTACCGCTCGGCGAGCCCGGGCAGCACCGGCTTCACGTCCAGCACCGGGGTGCCGTCGATCGCCTCGAGTCCGCTGACCCGCAGCCGCGGGCCGTCCACGGCCAGGACGGTGACCCGGTGCAGCCCGATCGGGTTCGGCCGGTCCGGCGAGCGGGTCGCGAACACCCCGGTCTCCGGCCGGGAGCGGTCCCCGCGCGGACGCACCGCCAAGACCTCCCGGTCCGCCCGGTGCAGCCAGGTCAGCAGCAGTACCTCCTGCCCGGCCACCAGGTCCCGCAGCCCCCGCTCCACCCCGGCCTCGAAGGCCACCCACGCCTCCGGCGCGCCCTCGTCCCCCTGCCTCGGCGCCCCCGCCCGCTCCAGCAAGGGCGACTCCACCCACCCGATCGCCCGCACCTCGAACCCGCGCTCCCGCTGGTTCCGCTCCCGCAGACCCCTGTCCGTCATTGCGCCCTCCGTGCACCCTCGGCTCCGTCCGGCAGCACGGTAGCGGGCCCGGGTGTCGGTGCCCCGGTGCAGACTGGAAGTTCACTCTCGTGGTTGATGGCAGAGATGAGACGCCATGAACGAGTACGACGGTGAACTCCCTACGCGCAACCTGGTCTTCAACACCGACCTCGACCGCCTCCTCGACCTCGACCGAGACGACCTCGGTGTCCCCGAACAGCCCGGCCTGTGGCACCGGCTGCGCGCCGACCGGCGGCCGGTGGCCCAGCGCGGGCTGCTCTGCCCCATCTGCCGGGACGCCCGCCCCGACCAGCCGGAGTGGATGTACCTGTCGTTCCGGCGCGGTCGGCGCATCGCCTCCCACCACAACCCGCACCGCCGGGCCCACACCGCTGCCCAGGACGAGCGGCGCGAGGCCTACCAGGAGCGCTACGCCCGGGCCGCCGAGAGCGACGGGCACGCCGTCGAGATCGGGGCCGGGACGGCCGACGGGCGGCGGCCCGCCGTCCTGGTCACCGGCGCGGACGGCCGCCGGCCCGGGCTCGACCTCCAACTCTCGTACGTCAGCGCGCAGTCCGTCCGGCGTCGGAACCGGCTGGCGCGGGAGGACGGCATCACCGCGGTCTGGCACACCGTCGACCCGAACGCGCCGCTCATCGACCAGGTCCACTGGGTGCGCACCGACAACCTGCCGGCCCGGGCCATCCGCGAGGACCGCGACCTGCTGCTGCGCGGCGGGGTGCGGACCCTCCAACTGCTGAAGTGCGACCGCGTCAGCCCGCGGCCCTGCCAGGTGCGCGGCGGCGGCGGCCGCTGCGGGCGGTGGCACCCGACGTGGGCGGTGCTGGTCCCGCGGATCGACGACTTCGTGCGCCGGGTCGCCGGCGGCGTGTATGTGCCGATCACCCAACGGACCCGGAACGGCGGCCCGCTGCGCTTCTGGGCGCCCGAGGCGGACCGGCGCCGCTTCCTCGCCAACGGCGGGGTGCTGGCGGACCGGACGGACCGGCCGGTGGTCCCGCGTCAGCGCGGGGCCGACCACCCGCGGGTGCCGGAGCAGCGCCGTGCTCCGCACCGCCCGCCGCATCGGCTGCTGCTGCCCGGGGACCCGTACGACCCGGTGGGCGAGCCGCTCACCTCCGATCGGGTGATCCCGCCGGTGCGGAGGGAGATCTGCTCGGCGGGCCGGATCCCGTGCGGAGCGCCGGGAGCCCGGCTGTATCCGGGCGGCTGGTACTGCGACGCCCACCGGCCGGGGGCGCCGGGGTGACGGCGCGGCGCGGCCCCGCGCGGTCGGCGCCCGGTCCGGCGGCGACGGCGCGAGGGGTCTCACCGCGGCAGGCAGGACTCCTCGCCGATCGCGACCAGGAGTTCGAGCGGGAACTCCCGGTCGGCCTGCCCGATGATCAGGCCCACCCAGCGCCCGGTGGACGGCACCCGCCACACCGGCAGGTGGAAGACGAGGGAGGCC
>NZ_JBSFJC010000280.1:0-4048 GCF_053597855.1 Kitasatospora sp. NPDC001225 | reverse complement strand
GCAAGCTGGGGGCCACACCCCTTGCCCGTACGGACCGACCGGAGACCCCGCCCGGTCCCGTCGCGGGCCCGGCCCGGCTCCACGTGACCCGCCCCCAAGCCCCCGGCCGGCACCGCCCCGCGGCGCCCGGCCGTCACCCTCGCAGGCACTTGCAGAATGGAGCAGTTCGATGACGTCGACCGATACAACCCGTGAGGAAGCCGTCACAGCCCGCCGCACCACGGTGGCACCGAAGCCCGCCGGCGCCGCCGTCCCGCGCGTACCCGCCCAACTCCGCGGCAGGCCCAGCCAGGTGCGGGTGGCGGTCTACGCGGAGGACCTCATCCTGCAGACCGGCGTGGTCCAACAGCTGCGCCAGCGGCCCGAGGTCGTCCTGCTGAACGAGAGCGAGGCCGGGCAGGCCGAGGTCTCCCTGCTGGTGGTCGACGCGCTGACGGAGACGGTGACCGAGCACCTGCGGCGGCTGCGACTCGCCACCACCGGCCGGATAGGCCTGGTGGTGGGCCACTTCGAGGCCGGCGGGCTGCAGACCATCGTGGAGAACGGGGTCGCCGCCGTGCTGCGCCGCTCGGAGGCCGACCAGGACCGGCTGGTGAACCTCATCACCGCGCTGGCCAACGGGGAGGGCGTGATGCCGGGCGACCTGCTCGGCGAACTGCTCGACCGGATCGGCATCCTCCAGCGCACCATGCTCGACGGGCGCGGCCTGACCCTCTCGACGTTAACTGCACGGGAGGCGGAGATGCTGAAGCTGGTGGCGGAGGGCTTCGACACCAGCGAGATCGCCGCCAAGACGTCGTACTCGGAGCGCACGGTGAAGAACGTGCTGCACGAGATCATCACCCGCCTCGGCCTCCGCAACCGGGCCCACGCGGTGGGCTACGCCATGCGGCGCGGCCTCATTTAGCGGCATGACGGTGCCCCGCCCGGGTGGGCGGGGCACCGCGTGGAGCGGAGGAGTTCACGCGGGGGACATGACCTCGTAGAGGTTCCCGGCTTCGTCGGTGAAGTACAGCCCGCGAGGGCACAACGGGTGGTCGGTCCGACCGTTGCCGGGCTCGCGGGGATCGTCGCCGAAAGGCACGTCGGCCTCGCGGAGCCGGGAGAGGATCCCGTCGAAGGAGGCCGGGTCCACGTCGAAGGCCAGATGATGGCCGACCGGGTCCTCGACGGTCATGAAGTCCAGGGTGAGGGAGTCGTTGACCCGCACCGGCGCGAAGTGCCGGTCGGCGCCCTGGTAGTCGAGGCCCATGACAGAGGCGAAGAAGAGGGCTGCCGCCTCGTTGTCGACGGCCGGAACGATGGTGTGGTTCAGGGATATGGGCATGTGAGCCTGCCTCTCTGTGGGGTGATCAGAGCAGCCCGAAGTCGAACTCGCCGGTGGCGACGGCGGCGATGAAGGAGGAGTGGGCCGCGCGGTCGAAGGCCAGGGCGGGGCCGGAAGGGTCCTTCGAGTCGCGGATGTAGGAGACCGGCCCGCCGGGGATAGCAACCTCGACGCAGTTGAAGTCTCCGTTGCTGTAGCTGGACTTCTTGAAGGTCAGCTGGGTCAACTGATCCTTCCTCTCTGTGTGGTGATGAACTCGATCGAGGCATCGACCGGTAGGGCTTCAGCCGTGATCTCCTGGAACTTTGCTCGGTACAACTCGACGTCGGCCGGATCCTCGACCCAACACCCGGCGAGCAGAGCTTCGGCGAACACGACGTCAAGGTCCTTCCGCTGAGGGAATCCGAGCAGAGCGAACGCACCGCTCATGCCCGGGTGGAACGCCGCACCCATGGGCATCACCTGGATGTTGACATTTGCCAATCGGCTCAGAGTGAGCAGCTTGTCGAGCTGCGGACCCATGATGTCGGGGCGGTTCGCGAGCGCGCGAAGCGCGGCTTCATGAATGACCGCCCAGACCTGAACCGGGTTCGGCCGGGTGAGGATGGACTGCCGAGCCATGCGAACCTGGACGAGGTCGTCAACCGTGCCACCCTTCATCGTTCGGAGACGGTCGATGGCCAGCCGAGCGTATTCGGCAGTCTGGAAGAGGCCTGGGATGAACGCTGACTCGTACGTCTTGTACGTGGTGGCTTCGGCTTCGAGAAGGATCAAGTCGATCGTCGTGGAGTTGATGACATCGCGGTAGCTCAGCCACCAGCCGCGCTTGCTCCCCTCTTTAGCGATGGAGATCAGCCCGGCGCGATATTCCTCGTCGTCGCACTCGTAGAAGTCGAGGAGCCTGTTGACATCCTCGACCTTGGCTGCTGTATGGGCGGTCTCGATTCGGGTGAGCTTGGCCTGGCTCATCCCGGTCGCCTCCGCTGCCACCTCTGCAGTGAGCTTCCGCTCCTCACGGAGCTTCCGCAGCACGCCTCCGAGCCGCCGTCGGCGAACGGTTGACACGACCATGTGTTTTCCCTCCAGTACTGGCAGTTCGCCAGTCTGCCTGTGCAGGGAGTGCTGACGCTACCGGCTACTGGCGGTGAACGGGGACCGAAATCAGGTTCGAGATGCATATATGCGATTTTCCGTGAGTGAGTTGCGTCCAGTGAAGCATGGCATGCATGCTGAGTGTAGCGGGTCGGATGCATCGAGTAGGCGCCGATCTGCGGCCTCGCCGTTCTCTTATGCATGTTCGCTGGAGCGGCGATGAATGATCCACTTCGCCCCCACGGAGGTCTCTTCGTGTTCTCCCTCGAAACTCCCCCTGACTGGTCGGCCGCGCGCGAAGAGTTGCGCGAGCTCACGGCGCGCGCCGGGTGGGACGCCGACCTGGTCGCCGATGCCGAGGTCGCGCTCCTCGAACTGTTCGTCAATGCCTGGCGCCACGGCGGCAGTGCGGCGCCGCTCGTCGTCATCGCGCTGCTCGACCACGTGCTCCGGGTCTCGGTCAGCGACGGCAGCCCCATCGTCCCGATCCGGCGGGACGGCTCCGACCTCCTCGCCGTCTCCGGCCGGGGCCTGCGTCTCGTCCGCTCCCTCACCGACCGCTTCGGCACGGAGTCCCGCAAATCGGGCAAATCCGTCTGGTTCGAGCTGGACGCCGCCGCGTGACCGCCGACCACCGCCGCCCGACCGGGCCGGCCGACGCGATCATGCGCACCTACACCGAGCCGGAGGTCGCCTCCCTGCTCGACGAACTCCATGAGCGGGGACGCAAGTTCGGCCTCCTCTGGCCCGGCGCGGCCACGGACCACGTCGGGGTCGACGGCCGCGTCTCGGTCCGCTTCGGCACGGCTCCCGCCAGTACTGTCCTCAACCTCCTCGCGATCCTCCGGCACTACGAGAGGACCGAGGCCCCGTGCGACTCCTGATCGACCTCGTCCTCCCGCTCCTCCTGCTCCTCGCCATCGCCGTCGTCGGCCTCGGCGCGGTCGCCGTCCTGCGGATGCCCCACCGCCCGGATGAACGCGCCGCAACTCCCAGCCCTGGCCGAGACCGCCAACCGGTGGCCTGAAGCCCGACCCGCCCACGCCGCCCGGCCGGACCCGCCGGGCGGCGTGGGCGTCTGTGTACAGGAAGTCGGCCCGGCCGACTTCCTGCGCATGGTGCTGCTCGGGCCGAACTCGGAATGCCGGTCGTCCAGTTGTCGTGAGGCCCAGCCGGTAGGTTCTCGGCTTGTGATTTATCCAGTGCGGCGTGGTTTGGTGCCGACTTTGTGGTGAGCCGGTCGGCGGTAGAGCTCGCCGGTGACCAGGAGCAGGCCCACGTCGTTGCGGTTCGCGGGGCGGCGGTTCTTCGAGCCGGGTGGGCGCCCGGGGCCGGGCCGGGTGGGCTTCGGCACTGCGGCCGGCGTTGAGGTTCTGGCGTGCAGGTGTCGGAACCCGCGGCGTACTCGGGCCGGGGTGAGCTTGTTAGGTTCGGCCGGCTTCTCCCACGGCCGTCGCAGGTCGGTGGTCAGAGAGCGGGCGAGGCGGAGCTGGGTGCAGGCGGTGGCGACCAGCCAGGTCCACCGGTCCGCTGCCTCGGCCTCCCGCAGTCTCGGAGTGGTCCGGCCGAGTGTCCTCTTGATCATCCGGAAGAAGTGCTCGATGTCGAACCTGCGTAGGAACGTCTGCC
>NZ_JBSFJC010000279.1:0-4092 GCF_053597855.1 Kitasatospora sp. NPDC001225 | reverse complement strand
GGGGAGTAGCGGGTGGCGTTGTCGAGCAGCTCGGCGACGGCGTGGATCAGCGGCTCGACAGCCGGCCCGGTGACGGAGATCTGGGCCACCGGGTGCAGGTCCACCCGCTGGTACTCCAGGATCCGGGACATGCCGCCGCGCAGCACGCTGTAGAGCGCGATCGGACGGGTCCACTGACGGCCGGGGCGGGCGCCGGACAGGACGGCGATACTGTCGGCCAGGCGGCCGCTCAGCGCGTTGCCGTGGTCCAGGCGCAGCAGGTCGTCGAAGACCGCCGGGTCGTTGCCGTGCCGGTCCTCCATCTCCCGCAGGTCCTTGGCCTGCCGGTGGATGATGGCCTGGACCCGGCGGGCGATGTTGACGAAGGCCCGCTCGGCCGAGTCGCGCCGGCTGACCTCGTCGTCGACGGCCTTGGCGACGGCCTCGGTGACGGCCACCAGCGAGCGGCGGAACCGTGGCGAGACGGGCGCCTCGCTCTCCTCGAACGGGCGGGTCAGGACGTCGAAGGAGTACCCGTACCGGGCCCCGGCGACCACCCTGCGCATCTCCACCCGGGCGAGCCGGTCCAGCTCGTCCTCCTGCCCGGCCAACCTGCGTTGCCACTCCTCGACCTGCCGGGCGTGCAGGTCACGGGACTCGCTCAGGGCCCGCCCCCGGCGGGCCGACTCGGCGGCCACCACGGCCACCAGCACGGTGCCCGTCGCCCCGCACCACAGCACCCCGGCCCGGGCCCCGGCGGACACCGCCACCGCGGCGACCGCCACGGCCGCCGCCATCACGGCCGTCGGCAACAACCAGCCGAGCAGGGGCGCTCGGCGCCGTCTGGCGGGTGACGATCCAGCTCGAAGCATTCAGCATCCTCAAACGATCGGAACAGTACGGACAAAAGCGGGGGGAGCGGCTCCGGAGGCGTGGTGGTGCAGCATAGCCAAGTTCAGGACATCCTGACCGAAAGTCAAAAATACCGTTCCGCAACCGACTTGTGGCAATCTGCCGGACAGTCCCGACATTTCGCACGCCAGTCGCAACCGGAGCGGCCACCGCCCACCCACCAGGCTTCTCGTCGCGCCGCCCGCGCGCCGCCGACCCGCGCCGGATTCGCTCATGCGAAGGGTTTCCGCGCCAAGTCCCCTCGTCTCGCGCCGAGTTCGTGCTAAGTGCGGTGACTCCGGTCAACCGGAGGCGCGGCAATCACCCAGAAGGGGAGCCGCGGCCAGGCCCGATTCGGCTGCGTGCGGTGCGCCGGGCCTCCTAGGGTCGTCGCATGAACGATCACGACAGCCGCACACCGGCCGCGCTGGGCCGGACCCTGCGCCACCTCATGGGCGACGCGGTGTGGGCGGGCATGCTGGAGGAGGCCTTCGAACGCCGGCACCCGATCGGCGCCACCCTGCTGCGCCAGGGCGAACCGGGCACCCACGTCCTCGCCCTGCGGACCGGAGTGGCCAAGGTCAGCCGGCGGGAGCGCAACGGGGACGTCCGGCTGCTGGCCTTCCGCGGCCCGGGCGAACTCCTCGGCGAGGTGGCCGTCCTGGACGACGGCGTCCGCTCCGCGAGCGTCCAGGCGATCTCGGACTGCACGGTCGCGGTCCTCACCAAGGAGGCCTTCCTGCGCTTCGTCGCCGAGCGGGGGCTGTTCCCCGTGATGGTCCGCTACGCCATGGGCCGGCTGCGGGAATCCGACCTGGCCCGGATCGGCGGCGACGTCGTCCCCCGGCTGGCGGCCGCCCTGGTCGCCCTGGCCGACCTCTCCACGGGCCCCGCGCAGACGCCCGGCCGCCGGATCGAACTCGCCCTGACCCGGGACGAACTGGCCCAGCACCTCGGCGTCTCCCGGAACACCGTCACCGCGGGCCTCACCGCCCTGGCCGCCCACCGCGTCGAGGCCGGCCGCAAGTCCATCGCCCTCGACGATCTCGCCGCACTCCGGCGCGCGGCTGACGTTCCACGCGACTGACGCTCCGTCCCAGCACTCCTTTGACCCGCGCGGCCTCGGATGTGACATCCGTCACTCGCGTACCGCACCGAGCGAGCACACCGCGCGACGCCGGGTGGCGAAGCTTGGTGGCGCAAGGTCAGCACGGGAACGACAAGGAGCAGAGAATGACGGAGTTCGACCAGCCGATGCCTGAGGCCAGCGCCCTGCCGTACAGCCGCAGCCGGCACCTCCCGCCGTACCGGGGCATCGTCGCCGTCGACGCCAAGGACTTCACCGGGTACCCGGCGATCGAGCACGGCACCATCAGCGCGAACGTGCCGCAGCTGCTCCGACTCTCCTTCGAGCGGGCCGGACTGGGCGAGGTCTGGAAGGACCGGCGGTTCCCCAACTCGACCGGTGACGGGTACGTGTTCGGCTTCGACCCGGCCTGGATGCCCTTCCTGATCCACCCCTGGCTGAACACCCTCCAGGAGGTGCTCACCGAGTTCAACGTGCACTCGGTCGGGACGGTGCGCATCCGGCTGCGGGTCAGCCTCAACATCGGCCCGCTCCCGGACGACGGCGGCGAGTTCGACGGCAACGGCACCCCGCGCAACGACACCCACCGGCTGCTCGACTCCCGTCCGGTGAAGGCCATGCTGGCCGCCTCCAACGAGAGCATCACCCAGGTCGCCGCCATCCTGTCCGACCGCTGCTACCAGGACGCGGTGGCCGGCGGATACACCGGGCGCCACCCCGACCACTTCATCGAGGTGCCGGCCACCGTCGAGGGCAAGCGCTTCGACCAGCGGGCGTGGCTGTACGTGCCCACGCCGTCCGGGAACCTGTACGACCGCAGGATCCTCGGCGACGCGGTGGTGGAGGAGCAGGAAGGACGCGAGGAGAAGGAGGGGCGGGAGAAGCGGGCGGCGGACGGAAACGGGGAGCAGCGCCGCGCGCCGCGTACGGCGGTGAACCAGCGGGGCAACGGCAGCAACCTGAACGCCGGCACGGTGCACGGCAGCCAGACCGTCACCAACGTGCGCGGTGACTCCTACGGCGGCGACCGCGTGGAGGGGCACAAGGTGGGGACGGTCAACGGCAACCTGGGCGACATCGTCCACGGCGACAAGAACGAGCACCGCCGGTGAACCCCGACGAGCGCCCGGCCATCGAGGGGCCGTCCGGCGCACCGGGTGACCGTGACCGGGACTACGACCGAGGCCTCGACCTCGACCTCGACCCCGACGACCTCGAAGGCGATTTCACGGACCGGTTCGCCGCGTGGGGATCGGACCGCCCGTTCATCTACGCGCCGGGTGGCAACATCAACACCGGCTCCGTGCACGGGGACCAGCGCGTCGAGAACGGCGCCGCCGGGGCCGCCCCCGGTGGCGGCGAGCGGGTAGAGGCGCAGGACGGCCCCATCTCCGGGATGGAGGTCCTCGCCGCCCGGACGGGATTCGCGAAGCCGGACTGCTTCCCCGAGGCGCTGCGCACGCTCGGCACCCGCCTGCTCTTCCTTGCCGGTGAACCCGGCACCGGGCGCCGGACCACCGCCCTCAACCTGCTGGTCGAGAGCAGCGGGAACAGCCTGGCCCTGCGCGCGCTCGACAGCGACTCGGACCTGTCGTCCTGGCGGCCGACGCACGCCGAGGCACGCGGCTACCTGGTACACGGCCTCTCGCCCACGGTCCGGCTCGGACCGGCCTCGATCGCCAAGCTGCGCCAGAGGCTGGAGGACGCCGACGCCTTCATGGTGGTCATGCTGCCGGACGACGCCGACCGGCTGCGCGGCGTGGCCCGCGATCTGGACCTGAGCCCGGTGCGCTACAAGCCTCCGTCGCCGCGTGCGGTCTTCGACGCGCGCCTGGAGGCCGTGGTGCCCCACGAGGGACGACGCCGGGCGCTGCTCCAACGGCTGGAAGCGGACCTGGACGAACTGCTGGCGCCCGAGCTGATGCCGGCCCAGGTCGCCGAACTCGTCGACGAGGTGAGCCGGTCCGGAGACGACGGCCCCGACCCGGCCGACCTCGGCCAGCGGCTCAGCTTCCTCGCGGAGACGGAGGTCCCCGACCTCCTGCTTTGAAGACGATCGCGAACTCCTACGGTGTACTCCCGGTCGGCCCGGCCACCGCGCGCGACAGCTGGGAGAAGCCGCTGCGGCAGCTTGC
>NZ_JBSFJC010000278.1:0-4139 GCF_053597855.1 Kitasatospora sp. NPDC001225 | reverse complement strand
GTGACCGGCTCGGTGGCGCGCTCGCCCAGGGCGGGGCGGTCGGCGTACGCCTCCAGCACGGTGGCCACCAGTTCGGCGAGCGGCAGGTCGGGGCGGCGGATCGCCTCGGTGACGGCGTCCAGGGGTGCGGTGTCGCGGAACTGGGCGTCGGTCGCGTACAGGTGGGCGCTTCGTCGGTCGGTACGCGCGTCGAGTTCGTCGGCGGGGAGGTGCGAGAGGGACACGAATGATCTCCTATGCAGCCGAGAAAATCCTGTTCAGGTGGACGGTGGTGCCGTTCGTACGGGGTGATCGGATCGGTCGGGAGGGCTGCGGGCTCAACGCTCCTCGGCCGCACGCGCGTCGGCGATCTCGTGGTCGCGGGTGAGCCGGACGATCGCGGCGGCGGCCTCGCGGGCGCCGCCCTCGTCCCGGGTCTCGATCGCGTCCACGAGCCGCCGGTGCAGGCCCCCGTGCTCCTCGGCGTGGGCGGCGTTCCAGGTCGGGCCCCCCAGGTGCGAGGTGAGCGCCGTGCCGAGGTGGTCGTACACCTCGATCAGCAGGGCGTTCCCGCTCGCCCGGACGACGGACCGGTGGAAGAGCGCGTCGACGTCCGTGGACGCGGACGCGTCCTCGCCGGCGGCGGCCGCCTCGGCGTCGGCCAGCAGCTCCCGCAGCTGCCGCACCTGCCCCTCGCTGCGGCGCAGGGCCGCGGCGCCCGAGGCGTACTCCTCCAGAACGGTCCGCAGCTCCAGCACGTCGTCCCGCTTCGCGGAGCCCGCCCGCCGCACCATCACCGACTGGAGCTCGCTGGAGGAGCGCACATAGGTGCCGTCACCGGCTCTGGGCTCCAGCAGGCCGAGGTGCACCAGCGCACCGATCGCCTCCCGCAGCGTGCTGCGCCCGACCCCGAGCTCCTCGACGAGGGCCTGCTCCGGCGGGATCCGCGTCCCGACCGGCCAGCCCCCCGTCTCGATGTGCGAGCGGAGGCTCTCCACGAGCTGGGCGGACAGGCTGGCCGTGCGCCGCGGCGCGCTGATGCGTGTCATGGGAGGACCATATACAAACATCAGACATTTGAACATCGTCTCTTCGGCCCGGGGCCCGGGCATGGAGCGTCACTCCTGGTAGCAGCACCCGCCGTACTCGTCGCAGTCGTACTCGATCCCGCCGTCGGAGCTGTGGGTGCGGCTCAGCCTCCGGTCGTCCACGGGGCAGATCGGGACGAAGGACGGATTGACCTGGAGGAAAGTCGAGTCCTTCAGGGAGAATACGGAATTGACGACGTCGAGGCCGTGTTCGCGGATCCCCTGCTGAATGAAGTCGAATGCGTCGTAGACATGGCCGCAGCCGCACGTGATCGGGGTGCACCTGAAATTCTTCACCCTGACGCCCAGCTCCACCCTGATCCTTTCGGTTTCCTCGGGGGATATCGGACGGAGTCCTGTGCGGCGGATCCGCTCCGGAGTCCAGAACCGCTCCTTGACGAGCGCGGCCTGGGCGCGGGTCAGGTAGAACGAGGCCGTGGTGCCAGTCGTGATCGTGGCGAGGACGATGTCCGCGACGGCTTCGTCGTTCGCTGAGGCCACCACCTTTCCGGTGGCGACCATTCTGTCGATTTCTGCTAGCAGCTTCATGGCGTCCACTTCCTTATTGTCAGTATGCGACCTCCCGCAAGTGCTCACAACCACCAGGAGAATTACCGGCCGGCCGGTAAACGGGTTGCGGAAATCCCGGGCGGGGTGTCAGATTCCGGCTATGACGATTGTGCTGGGAACGCCGACCGCGGGCGGGGTGCGCGAAGCCATGGGCGCGCTGCGGGAGTGGCAGGACGACGGAGCGCCGATGCAGCTGCACGCGGGGGACATCGGCTGGAACTGTCGGTTCGGCACGGCTGAGACGGCCGCGGTGGTGCGGACCTGGAGCCGGGGCGGGCGGATCCTCGCCGTCGGGGTGCTGGACTCGCCGACGGTGCTGCGGATGACGGTCGCTCCCGACGCGTTCCGGGACGAGGACCTGGCGCGGCGGCTCGTCGAGGACGTCTCGCTGCCGGAGCGCGGCGTGCTGCCGGAAGGCGCGGTGTCGGTCGAGGCGCCGCTGGGCCTGCTGCTCCACGACTTGCTGACCGAGGAGGGCTGGGGCGTCGACGAGCCGTGGACGCCGCTGTTCCGCGACCTCGCGCGGGCGGTGGAGGACCCGGGCGTACGGATCAGGGCGATCGGCCCGGAGCAGGCGCAGGACTTCGCCGACGTTCTGCGCTCGGCGTTCGGCACCTCGCGGCCGACGCGCGCGTACTGGCACGGGATGTCGGCGGGGCCGTACGCCGCCGACGCCCGCTGCCTGGGCGCCTACGACGACCGGGGCAGCCCGGCGGCGGTGGTGACGGTCTGGTCGGCCGGCCCGGGGAGGCCGGGGCTGGTCGAGCCGATGGGCGTCCACGAGGACCACCGCGGTCGCGGCTACGGCCGGGCGATCACCCTCGCCGGGGCGGCCGCGCTGCGGGAGCTGGGCTCGTCGAGCGTTCGCGTGTGCACACCGAGCTCCAACGTCGGCGGCGTCGCCACGTACCGGGCGGCCGGGTTCGAGGCGCGGCCGGAGATCGGCGACCGGATCCGCAAGGCCTGACACCGCTACGGCCCGGGCCCTCCGGCCCAGGCCGTCGGCCGTCGGCCCGCCCGGTGAGTCGGCCGGGAGCGCCCTCGTCCTGCCGACACCAACTGGTTCCGGGCGTGGGCCGGTTCAGCGCTCCGCCGCGGCCTGCCGCAGGGCGCGGTGGCTGGGGGAGCCCTCGGCCGCGGTCAGGACGACGAGTTCGAGATTGTGGGTGCCGGGGACGACGTAGGCGGTGTAGTCCAGGTCGAGCCGGCCGGCCCGGGGGTGGTGGAAGCCGTGGCTGCCGGTGGCCGGGCCGCGGACGTCGTGTTCCTCCCAGAAGGCGGCGAACCGGCTGCTGCGCGCCGTCAGTTCGGCCACGAGGCGGTTGCCGCGTTCGTTGTGGGGGTCGGCGGCCAGGGCGTGGCGCAGGCGGTGGACGTTGCCGCGTGCCGTCTTCTCCCAGTCGGTGAGGAGCCGGGGTGCCCGGGGGTCGCAGAAGACGAACCAGGCGAAGTTGCGCTGCTCGGGCCGGAGTTCGGCGTAGTCGAGGAGCAGCCAGGCCTCGGCGTCGTTCCAGGCGAGGATGTCGCGCATGGGGGTGACCACATGGGCGGGCCACGGGGTGATCGAGGCGAGGAGCCGCAGGGTCGCCTCCGGCACGTCCGGGGCCGCGGCGGCCGGGCCTGCCTGGTGGACGGGGTTTCCGGTGGCGAGGCGGTGGAGGTGGCGGCGGGCGTCGGCGTCGAGCTGCAGGGCGGTGGCGAGGGCGTCCAGGACCTCGGGGGAGGGACGGCGCTGACGGCCCTGTTCGAGCCGGGTGTAGTACTCGGGGCTGATGCCGGACAGGGTGGCGACCTCGGCTCTGCGCAGTCCGTTCAGCCGGCGGGTGCTGGTCCGGGGCAGACCGGCGGCCTCCGGGGTCAGTCGGGCCCGGCGGGTGCGCAGGAAGTGGGCCAGTTCGGGGAGTGCCGCTGATGGTGCCATGCGGCGAGTATCGGTCGCCTGGCGGCGCGGGGGGTAGCCCTGCCAGGGCCACCCCCGGCGGGGCCTGCCCGCGGCGGTGTCTCGTCGCGGTGCGCGCGGCGGCGCAGAGTGGCTGCCGGGGGCGCCGCGCGACGCGGGTGGCCCTGGTCGCCGACGGGCCGGTTCCGGTGTGTCGGCGCGTTCGCGCGTCCGTCGTTCCCGGAGCGCGTCCTTCGTCCTTGGAGTCCGTCCATGCCCGCACGTCCCGGCGAACCGCTCTCGCCTGCCCCGTCCATGCCCGTACGGCCCGTACGGCCCGGGGGACCGGAGTCCGCCGGCCCGGGGCCCGACACCCCGCCGTCCGTCCGGTACGCGCCCCTGGCGGTGCTGAGCGCGGCGGCGGGCCTGGACGCCGGTGGTGTCGCCGTCCTCAACAGCGCCCTGCCCTCGGTGGGCGCGCGGTTCGGCACCTCGGCGCAGAACCTGTCTTGGGCGGTGACCGGCTACGCCCTCGCGTTCGCGGGGCTGCTGCTGTGCGGCGGGGCGATGGCGGACCGGCTGCGGCGTCGGCGGGTGCTGGTCGCGGGCCTGGTGACGGTGGC
>NZ_JBSFJC010000277.1:0-4173 GCF_053597855.1 Kitasatospora sp. NPDC001225 | reverse complement strand
GCGCTCCCCGATCCCCACCCTCCCCACTCCTTTGACCTGGTCAAGCAAGTGGGGAACCCGATCGGGGCTGGGGAATTTCGAAGATCCTCATCATCATCCGTTCTCCGGTTGTGTCGCCGCCGGTGTCCATCATCGGCCGCCCCCCACCCCGGCGGCACCGAATCCGCGGAACCGGACCGGCTGGTGTGCCCGCAGTGCGCCGACGACCGGGAGGCGGAGGAGGGGCGTCCAGCCGCTGTCGGGCCAGGCCGTGCCCTCGGGCCACCATCGATCTGTGGGACGTCTCCGACTTCCGCCACCCCGCGAAAGTCCACGCCGCGTCCGGCATCGTCACGGGACGATCACCGCTCCGCTCGGGCCCCTGGGACCGGCTGGCCGGGCGCTGCCGCATCAGTGGGGTCCTTGCGGCGCGGTGGAGCGGGTACCGCCCCTTGTCCGCCGGACCCCACCAGGCATGTGATCCGTCCGGCGGCGGAATGGCCGGGCCCGGACCACGGGTAGGGAACGTCCATGGCGATCATCAGCGGCCTCGGCCCGCACGGCCGACCCTGGCCCGAGTTCATGCCCGGCCACCGCCCGGCCCTGGTCCTGCCCGCCGACCCCGGCCGACCACTGGTCCCCGAAGACGGCTGGGCCTCCCGCGACACCGCCCCGGCCCTGGGTACCGGAGCGCATCGGGGCTGGTCGGCCGTCCTGACCGGTTACCAGCTGACCATCCACCGGCCCGGCGACGCGGCCTGGTTCGACGGCGAGATCAGCGCCACCCGCGAATGGTGGGGAGCGGCCCGCGCCCAAGGCGCCCTGCTACTGATCACCGGGCCGTTCACCAGCGTCTTCGACTTCCGGCACGTCGCCGCGACCGGCCGGCTCTCCCTCCTCACCGTCCCGATCCGGCTCGCCATCGACTCCTGAACAGCGGCTCCGGTCCCGGCCCGCCCCGCCCACCGGTGTGCGGGGACACCGCTATCCCCGGCCAGGCCGGGAAGCCGTCCCGCCGCCCCTCTGGCGGGCTGTCGCCGTTCCACCGGACCCCAGGGGCCCCGGACCGGGCGGTGACGGGCCCTCAAGCCCCCGTAGGGCTCGGCTCGGGTCCTGGGCCGCATGTGGCCGCCGCGTCTCGGCCCCCGCGGGGCCTCGCCGTGTGCCGCCGCCCGGGGCCTTGTCCTGGTGCCAGGACAAGCCACACCCGTCAGGAAGGACAGCACCGTGTTCCGCATCCCGCCTGGAGCCGACCAGCCCAGGCCCGCCGTTCCCACCCACGACGAGACGTCGCGCGAGTTCGGCCGGCCCATCGCGGCCCTGGCCCACCCGGAGCCCGGGTGGACGATCCTGCTCGGCCGCGAAGGAATCGACGGCTACCTGACCGACGTCGATCTGGACTACGCCCACCAGCGCTCCTACCGCGTCCGCGTGCGCACCACCCGGCCGGCACCAGAGCACTTCCGGGTCAAGCCGCGCACCCGCCTAGAGGACGTCCTCAACAATACGATCTCCAACTTCAAAGATGAAGGCGAACTCGACCCCCGCGCATCGGCCGAAGCCCTCCTGAACCCCGCCCCCGCCACACCCGGACAGGCGCTGCTGCGCCTCGACGGGCAGGAGTACACCGCCCGCACGGCGACGTGCGGCGGCTTCTTCGCGGCGCTGGTCGAGATCGGCGACCAGACCGTCGTTGTCGCGGCACCCGAAGAACTCAGGAGTGTTGCCCTGGACCTGACCTGGATTCGGCCCGGCCAGAGTCTGTAGTGGTGGACCCCCGTCGGCCGTGACCTCGGGACGGACGGGCCGGCCGCGGGCGACGGTGCCGCGCCGGGCCAGGTCATCGACGGGGGTGGCGTCGACCGGGCCGTTGCCGACCGCGAACTCGGCGGCGCCGACTAAGCACCCGCGAGGCTCGGCGTCCCGGCGTCCTGACCGGCCCGTACCGGGACCCGGCCGCCGCGGGCCGTCGGAGCCGTCCGGCGTCCTCGCTGCGCCTCGGCCTCCGAAGCCGGTGAGAAACGCCCGGCAAGGCCTGAGGGTGTTCGGACGCCACGTCGGCGACCGGCCGCCGATGTCCGCCGTCACCGACCTGGCCCGTCGCGGCCGGGACCTACCCGAGGTAACCGTCCCGGGGCGAACCGGCCGGCGCCACTACCTGCTCCGTGGTCCTGCACGGTCAGCCGGCGTGCCACCGGGTGCGGGCCGGCACCTTCCGCTGCGACCGGGGATCACTTCTTGGGGAGGGTGTTCACGAAGGTGGTGTCGGCGGCGTAGAAGCCGCTGACGGCCTTCTCGACCTCGGGGAGGGGGACTTTCTTGTCGGCCTGGTAGTAGAGCCAGTTGACGTTCATGTCCCAGGTCCGGGTGCCGGTCACCGCCGTGGGGAGGTCGATGAGCCAGGAGCTGAACCGGATGCTCAGGGGCTCGCGCGGGTAGGACTTGGTGCCGCTGCTGTAGACGGTCCTTCCGTCGACGGAGTAGGTGACCTTCCCGGCGTCGGCGGTGAGCATCAGGGTGTGCCAGCCCGCGATGCTCTTGTTCGTGGCGAGGGTGTCCCGGTCGTTCTGGGCGGCGCTGCGCCAGCTCGTGGTGTCGAGCCGGGGGCCGGGTGCGCCCCAGCCGCCGTTGGGCATGTACTCGAAGTCCAACTCGCTGTACTTCTTCGAGTTGTGGTCGGACGAGATCGCGTAGACGGTCTGGATGATGTGGTCGCCGTCGCGGCCGTCGGCCGGCTTGTCGCTGAAGAAGACCCGGGCGGCGATGGTGCCGTTGAGGGATTCGCCCGCCGTGCGTCCGACCTCGACCTGCTTGGTTCCCTTGGGGGTGCCGTCGGTGGTGACGCGCAGCCGCATGGCCTGGCCGCTCTGGGCGTCGGCGACGGTGGGGAAGGAGAGGCCCTCCTTGGACCAGGTGTCGCGGATGCCGGGGCCGCCGCCGTCGGTGCGGACGGTCCAGCCGTGCGAGGCCAGGGCCGGGTCCTCGGCCCCGGTGTAGTGGAAGGCGTCGAACAGGACGCCGGGCGGGCCGGGCGGGGAGGTCGGCGTGGGGGTGGGAGCCGCGGCGGGGGCCTGCTGCTTCTCCTCCCCGCGGGCGGCCGCCAGTCCCGACGGCTTGCTGTCGGAGGAGCAGGCGCCCGCGCCGACGGCGAGCATGACCAGGGGGAGGGCGGTCCCGATTGCGGCCCGCGTGCGGGTGTGCGGGGTGGGACGGGTCACGACTGCTCCTCCGAGGGGGATGCACAGGGGGATGCGGGCCGCGTCAGTGAGCTGACACTTCGCATCGGATCTATCGATTCGGGCTTATCTTATCCATGCCTTTGACTCCTTTTTTGAGGTGCTTGAATGAGGCTGGATCGGGATTGACGCCTCTCCAGGACGGGTGGGGGGAGGAATTCACCTGTGTTGTCGGCCACGTTTGTGGACGTTAACCCAGGGGTGATCTGCCCGATTTGGTGTCCTTTGGATGGGCGCCTGAACAGCCGTTATCACGGTGGGGGAGTGTGTGATCGTGCTGCGTTTCTCCCGTCGGTGGCGTGCCGCACCGGGCCGTTGAACCGTCTACATTTTTGGGCGATATCCTCTCCCGGACCATCACAGGATGCACACAGAGTGAACGGCGTTGACGATCACGCCGTCAAAACGGGGGAGTTCGTACCGTGTCAGGTACCGCCGCGCCCAGCGCGCCCATCGAGGAGGCGCGGTCCTCGCGCAGCCGGCACCGTCGGGGCCGGGTGGCCCCCGCGGCCGGCACCGCCCTCTACGACACCGTGGTCCTCGTCCCCGCCCGGAACGAGGAGGTCGGCGTCCTCACCTCGCTGGACTCCCTGGCGAAGCAGAGCCGGCGCCCCGACCTCATCATCGTGGTCGTCAACAACTCCACCGACCGCACACGGGAGTTCGCCCAGAGGTTCGCGGACGACGAGCGCACCCCGCCGACCGTCGTGCTCAACCTGGACAACAACCCCCACAAGAAGGCCGGCGCCCTCAACCACGGACTGGAGTGGCTGCGGGAGGCGGTCGGCGGACGCCTCACCGGCGCGGTGCGCCACGTCCTGGTGATGGACGCCGACACCGAACTGCACCACCGGTTCGTCGAACGGGCCCGCAACGTCATCTCCTCCGACCCCGAGCTCGGCGGCGTCAGCGCCTCCTGCCTCGGCCGCACCGGCCTGTGGCGCAACCCCTGGCAGCG
>NZ_JBSFJC010000276.1:0-4210 GCF_053597855.1 Kitasatospora sp. NPDC001225 | reverse complement strand
ACACAGATTTTAATTCAGAAGAGGGCATAAGAGATCTTTTGTTCTGTGTCTGGAGTTACTTACGTGTGCTCTTCAGATTTGTTTTGGGAGTGAGGGGCGCATGGCCGGGATGAGCGTGCGCTCCGCCGTGCGGGTTGCGAGCGGCCTCGAACTTAGGGTAGGTAAGCCTAAGCAAAACGAGCTCAACCCGAAACGAGGAACGAACGTGCGCGTCACCCGACGACAGCTGCTGTGGGCCGGTGCCGGTATCGGGGCGGCCGGTGCGCTGGCCGCCTGCGGCAGCGGCACGGGCGGATCCAAGGACGCCGCACCGGCCGGTACGGCGTCCGCACAGCCCCGCGCCGGGGGAACGCTGAAGGTCGGCGCCCTCGGCAAGGCCTCGGCGATCACCCGTGACCCGCACGGCACCCAGGCCAACGAGAGCGACTACCTGATCATCAGCCTGCTCTACGACACCCTCGCGATACCCGGGGACACCGCCAACACCGTCCCGCGCCTGGCCGCCTCCTGGAAGCCGTCGGAGGACCTGACGACCTGGCGCTTCACGATCGCCGACGGCGCCGTCTTCCACGACGGCACCCCCGTCACCGCCGACGACGTCGTCTGGTCGTTGCGGCGCCTGCGCGACACCCCGGCCGGAAAGAGCCGCCTGCCCGGCATCCAGCCCGAGGGCATCAGGGCCGAGGACCCGAAGACCGTCGTCCTGGTCTCCGACTACCCCAACGCGGACCTGCCGCTGCAGACCCGCCTCACCACCTTCGTCCTCAAGAAGGACACCAAGGACGACGCGATCGCCGGCGCCCCCGGCACCGGCCCGTTCAAGCTCGACTGGTACCGCGACGGCAACGCCCGCCTGGTGCGCAACGACCAGTGGTACGGCGGCAAGGTCCTCCTCGACGCCGTCGAGGTCCGCCTCTTCGAGAGCCCCCAGGCCATGGCGAACGCCCTGCTCGCCGGGCAGATCGACGTCGCCTCCAACGTCGGCGCCGTCGCCGCCCGCACCGCCGAGGCCCGCAAGGACGTTCAGATCCTGCGCCGCCCCAACGACATGGCGATGCCGATCGTCATGCGCACCGCCGACGGCCCCTTCGCCGACCCCCGGGTGCGCGAGGCGCTGAAGCTGGCGGTCGACCGCGACGCGATGGTCAAGCAGGTCCTCTCCGGCTACGGCAGCGTCGCCAACGACATCCTCGGCACCGGCGACCCCGCCCTCGCCAAGGACATCCCCCAGCGCACCCGCGACCTCGCCAAGGCCAAGCAGCTCCTCGCGGACGCCGGATTCGACACCTCCCGGACCTACGACCTCGTCACCACCGAGGACATCTCCGGCCTGGCCGAGTCCGCGACCCTGTTCGCCACCCAGGTCCGCGAGGCCGGCGTGAAGATCAACGTCGTCAAGCAGGACTCCAAGGTGTTCTGGGACGCCACCTGGCTCAAGGGCACGCTCTACACGACGTACTGGGGCACCAACGACTCGGTCGTCTTCTTCGCCTCCAAGACGATGCTCTCCGACGCCGGCCAGAACGAGTCCGGCTTCAAGGACCCCGCCTTCGACGAGGCCTACCGCACCGCCATGGGCACCGCCGACGCCGCCGCGCGCGGCACGCTGCTGCACCAGCTCCAGGAGATCGAGTTCGCCAGGTCCGGCTACCTGCTGTGGGGCATGGCCGACGGCATCGACCTCGCCGGCGCCGCCGTGCGCGACCTGCCCAAGCTCCCCGGCTACGGCCGCGTCCAGCTCGAGAAGACCTGGCTGTCCCGTTGACCACCCTTCAGCCGCACGGCGTCCCGGCCCGCATCCTCCCCGGTGCGGGCCGGGTCGCCCGGCAGGCCGCCCGGCGCCTGGCCATGCTCGTTGTCCTGCTCGCCGGCGTCTTCGCCGCCGTCGAGCTCCTCCCCGGCGACGCTGCCGGCGCGACCTCAGACCGCGGCGTCACCGCCGCCGACCTCGCCGCCCGCCGCACCGCCCTCGGACTCGACCGCCCGGTCGCGGAACGCTTCTGGGACTGGATGACCGGCCTGCCCACCGGCGACCTCGGCACCACCGCACGCGGCCAGCACGTCACCGACGTCCTCGCCGGCCCCTTCCCCAACACCCTGCTGCTCGGCACCCTGGCCCTCGCCCTGAGCACCATCGGCGCCCTCGCCCTGGGCAGTTGGGCCGCGCTGCGCCCCGGCGGGCGCACCGACCGGGCCGTCGACGCGCTCTCCACCGCCGCGTTCGCCCTGCCGGAGTTCGTCGTCTCCGTCGCCCTCCTGCTCCTGCTCTCCCAGTGGACCGGCTGGCTGCCCGCCGTCACCCTCACCGGCCCCGACGGCGCCCCCGAATCCTGGACCATGCTCGTCCTGCCGCTGCTCTCCCTGGCCGTCCCCCAGATCGGCTGGAACACCCGCATCGTGCGCGGCGCCCTCGCCGACCAGGCCGCACTGCCGCACGTCCAGGCCGCCGTCCTCGACGGCCTGCCGCGCCGGCGCGTCCTCGGCCACCACATGCTCCCCGGCGCGCTGCCCGCCATCGCCGTCGGCATCGCCACCTCCGCCGGCATGCTGCTGGGCGGCACCGTCGTCGTCGAGACCCTCTTCAACTACCCCGGCATCGGCGCCGTCCTGGCCGGAGCCATCACCGACCGCGACACCCCGCTCATCGCCGGCGTCGTGGCCGCGGCCGGCGCCGCCATCAGCCTGCTCCTGCTGCTGGCCGACCTCGTCCGCACCACCGCCCTCGGAGAGGAGCGCCGATGACCGCCGACGCCCCGACAGCAGCGGCCCCCGCGCCCGCCACCCGGCGCACGGCGCGCGCCCTCGTCCGCGCCGTCCCCGCGCTGCTCCTCGTCCTCCTCGCCCTCGCGGGGCCGTTCCTGGCGCCCCACCCGATCGACACCCCGGTCACCTTCCCGTACGCCGGGGCCGGCGCCGACGCGCCGCTCGGCGGCGACCAGCTCGGCCGCGACGTCCTCAGCCGCCTGCTGACCGGCGGCGCGCCCCTGATCGCCACCGCCCTGGCCATCGCCCTCGTCGTCACCGCCGCCGCCACCGCCCTCGGCATCCTCGCCGCCCTGCGGCCCCGGCTGGGCCGGTGGATCGAACGCCTCGCCGACCTGACGATCCTCCTGCCCTCCGTCCTCGCCATCATGCTCATCGCCCTGGCCTGGCCCGCCGGGGGACGCCTGGCCGTCGCGGCCGCCGCCGTCCTCCTGGGCATCCCGTACGCGGTGCGCATCGTCGCCGCCGCGGCCGCCCCCATCGCCGCCACCGGCTACATCGAGGCGGCGGCCGCGGGCGGCGAACGGCTGGGGCACCTGATGCTCCGCGAGGTCCTGCCCAACCTGCGCTCCACCCTGCTGGCGCTGTTCGGTCTGCGCTTCGTCGAAGGCGTCTACATCGTCTCCGTCGCCGCGTTCCTCCAGCTCGGCCCCCAACCACCCGAGGCCGACTGGGCGCTGATGATCCGCGAGAACGCGGCGGGCATCACCCTCAACCCCTGGGCCGTCGGCGCGCCCTGCCTGGCCATCGGCCTGCTCGCCATCAGCGTCAACCTCGCCGCCGAAGCCCTCGCCCCCGCCCGGCCCACCCCGGAGACCCCGCTGTGAGCACCCCCGCTGTGAGCGCCCCCGCTGTGAGCGCCCCCGCCCCCGCCGCCCGCGCCACCGGCCTGACCGTCATGCTCGGGGACACGCCCCTGCTCACCGACGCGGACCTCGCCCTCGTCCCGGGCCGGGTCCACGCCATCACCGGCCCCTCCGGCGCCGGCAAGACCACCCTGCTGCGCGCCCTCGTCGGCGCCCTCCCGCCCGGCGCCCGCGTCAGCGCCGGCAGCGTCGACGTCCTCGGCCAGGACATCCTCGCCCTGCCGCCCGAGGAACTGCGCCGCCTCCGCCGCCACCGGCTCGCCTTCGTCGGCCAGGACCCGGGCTCCGGCCTCAACCCGCGGATGCGCGTCGAGCGCCTCGTCACCGAGACCGCCGCCGACCGCCGCCGCACCTCCGTGCCCGAACTGCTGCGCACCGTCCGGCTGCCCGCCGACGAGCGCCTCGAACACCGCCGCACCGCGGGGCTGTCCGGCGGCCAGCAGCGCCGGGTCGCCCTCGCCCGCGCCCTCGCCCGGCGGCCGGTGCCCGGACGCGCAGACCATCGCGGACATCCGGCTGCTGGACCCGAACGTCGTCTCGCCGGCGTTCCAGTCGCTGGAGCAGCAGCGCAACTACTACGC
>NZ_JBSFJC010000275.1:0-4212 GCF_053597855.1 Kitasatospora sp. NPDC001225 | reverse complement strand
ACGCCGTACTCGTCCAGCTCCGACAGGAGGCCGTCCACACCCTCCCGGTCGGTGGTGTGGTCGTCCGCGAAACGACGGTCACCCGTCGCGTCCGGCACGTGCTTCACACAGACAACGATCCTCAAGCTCACGGCCTGTCTCCTGTACTGGTCTCGTCCGGCGGCTGCGGCGGTGCAAGCGGGCGCGAACACGGCACGCACCCGCTCCGGGCAGCGAATTCCCGTGCCGGTCCGGAACTTCCTGGCAGCATACTCGCCGGTAGTGCAGTGGTCACTACTGGCCAGTAGCTTATGCCGTGCGGCTGCTCCCGCCGCCTGTGCCCATCCTGCCCCAGCGCGGGGCCGACTCCACCCGCCGGGGCGGAACACCTGCGGCCGGATTGCTCACACCACGCGACCGAGCGCCGCGATCACGTCGACCCGGCGCGGCTGGCCCGCCGCCCGACGCACCACCCGGCCCTCCCCGTCCAGCACCAGGACGGTCGGCGTCCGCCGGACCTCCAGCCGGCGGACCAGCTCCAACCGCTCCTCGGCGTCCACCTCTATGTGCTCCACCCCGTCGACCATCCCGGCCACCTCCGAGAGCACCCGCCGGGTGGCCCGGCAGGGCTGGCAGAAGGCCGTCGAGAACTGCACCAGCGTCGCCCGCGCGCCGAGCGGCCCGCCCAGCTCCGCCCCCGACAGCCGTACGGCCTCCGACAGCGGTACCTCGTCCGCCCCGTCCTCGGTGCTCACCCTCGTCCTCCCGTCACTCCCGGCCCGTCACCCCCGGCCACGGCAGGCCGGGACCGGCCCCGTCGAGGCACGACAACGCACGCCGTCGGCCCGGTCATCCCCCCAGTCTGCGGCAGCGCCCGCGGCGCCCGAAACACGGTCGACCGCCAGGGCCGGGACACGTACGATCGGCCGATGGACTCCGACCGCCACCCGATGCCGCCGCCGGTCCGCCGCCGCGTCATCGCCCCGGCCAGGACCACCGTCCACCGACGGCGTTGACGCCCCGCCGCTGCCGCCGCCCGTCGCGACCACCCGGAGCCCCGTTGCAGACCGATCCCCGCGGTCCCCGCTTAGCCGCAGCGCTCACCGCGATCGTCCTGGCCCTCGTCCTGGCCACCGGCAGCTGCCCGCTCCTGGGAGCCCAGACGCTCGTCTTCGCCCTCGGCTCGTTCGGCGGCCTGCGCCTGGCCCCGTACGTCCGGCTGTTCCAGGCGCTCGTGCTGCCCCGGCTCGCACCGCCCTCCGCCACCGAGGACGAACGGCCGCTCCGCCTCGACCAGGGCGTCCTCATGGTCTTCGCCGCGGTCGGCACCCTCGGCTACTGCACCGAGGTGACATGGCTCGGCGTGATGGGCGCCTCGACCGCCCTCACCGCCGCCTTCGCCAACGCCGTGTTCGGCTACTCCGTGGGCTGCGAGCTCTACCCCTTGGTCCGGCACGCCCAGGGCCGCCTCACCTCCCGCGCCTGATGCGAGCGGCCGAAAAGTTCCCGTTCGAATTCATCACGGAGATCACATCGGCAATATTCACTTGACCGCACGCCTCAGGTGACAGCAGGCACTCGTTCGGGGGATCATCTCCGTGAATCACCCGTGACCGCCGCGGAGTGCCGTACTCCGGTCGGCACCGCCCGCGCAACGGAGCGGGTACCCGCCGAACCGGGCTCCGGCCCGTGGAAGTCAGGACTGACCGTGGCAGAGTTCGTGTACCCGCCGGTGATCGGCGCCGCACTCACCGCCTTCCGCGCGCTCGACGCGCGGATCAAGATCGTGGGCGCCGAACACATCCCCGCCAGGGGGGGAGCGGTACTGGTCAGCAACCACATCAGCTACCTGGACTTCCTCTTCGCGGGCCTCGGCGCGTACCGCGGCGGCAAGCGCAAGACCCGCTTCATGGCCAAGGACGACGTCTTCAAGCACCGGATCTCCGGCCCGCTGATGCGCGGCATGAAGCACATCCCGGTCGACCGCACCGACGGCCAGCCCGCCTACGAGGCCGCCGTGCGCGCCCTCAAGGCCGGCGAGGTGGTCGGGGTCTTCCCCGAGGCGACCATCAGCCGCTCCTTCATGCTCAAGAAGTTCAAGACCGGCGCCGCCCGGATGGCCGCCGACTCCGGCACCCCGCTGCTGCCCGTCGTGCTCTGGGGCACCCAGCAGCTCTGGACCAAGGGCCGCCCGAAGACCCTCACCAAGCGGCACGTCCCGGTCACCATCATGATCGGCGAGCCGATCCACCTCGGGCCGGACGACAAGCCCGTGATGGTCACCCGGCGGCTGCGCGCCGCCATGAGCGAGATGCTCGACCAGGCCCAGCGCGAGTACCCCGGCAAGCCCTCCGGCCCGGACGACACCTGGTGGCTGCCCGCCCAGCTCGGCGGCACCGCGCCCACCCTGGAGGTCGCCGAGGCCGAGGACGAGGCGGAGGCCCTCGCCAAGGCCGAGCGCCGCGCCGCCCGGGGCTGAGGCCCGCTCCGCTCCCCTCTGTTCCTCTCCCCTCCACTCCCCCCTACTCCGTGCGATCGAGCGAGCGCGGTCCGTCGCGTGTCGCCGGACCGCCGACGTCCCCCGTCTGACACAGTGACAGCTCCTTTCAGGGGCCTTCGTCCTGAATCCTCGGCGGGGGCACACGTCGGAGCGGTCGAGAGTCTCGGAGGCGGAGATGGCACGGATCACCACCGGCACACGGCAGTCACCCACGGGCAGGGCCCGCACCCGCGCGAGCGCCGGTGCGGGCCTTCTGCTTCTGGGCGCCCTGCTCACCGGCTGCGGGGCCGAACCCGGGGAGATCCCGCTCTCGGAGATCCGGCCGGAGACCCCCACCGCCACCCCCGAGGCGACACCCGCCGCGACCCCCGGCGTGGTCGGCGCGGCCGTCGGAGCCCCCGCGGCCGCCGCGCACAACGGGCTGATCGTCAGCCGCGCCTACACTGACGCCGCCCGCACCAGCACCGCGATCGTCACCCTCTCCCCCGACGGCACCGGCCAGCACCAGGTCACCCAGCCGCCGGCCCGCGCGCTCGACGACCGCCCGGACTGGTCCCCCGACGGCGCCACCATCGCCTTCGACCGCACCGACCCGCAGACCGGCACCGCCCGGCTCTGGACCGTCCTCACCGCCGGCGGCCCCGAGCACCAGGTCAACCAGCTCTGCGACAGCGGCACCGCCGACTGCGCCAACGAGGACGAACGCGCCCCCGCCTTCTCCCCCGACGGCAGGCAGGTCGCCTTCAGCCGCTCCTGGGGCGCCCTGGACCCGTCCGGCAGCCACCAGATCCAGTACTCCGACCTCTACCTGATGACCCCCGAGGGCACCGACGTCCAGCGGCTCACCTTCCTCACCAACGACAAGCCCTACTCCGGCGCGGTCAGCAACCCCAGCTGGTCCCCCGACGGCAAGCAGCTCACCTTCGAGTACCGCACCAGCACCACCGGGCAGCCCGCCAACAGCCGCGCCATCTACGTGGTCAGCGCGGACGGCACCGGGCTGCGGCAGCTCACCCCCTGGGAACTGCGCGCCGGCGACCGCGCGGACTGGTCCCCCGACGGCACCCAGATCCTCTTCACCACCTACCCGGCCGGCCCCGACAACGCCCCCGGCGGCGGCATCTACACCGTCCACCCCGACGGCAGCGCCGTCGGTGCCCTCACCCCCGCACCCTCGGACGCCTTCTACGGCGCGGCCGCCTACGCTCCCGACGGCAAGTCCATCGTCTTCGCCCAGGCGCCCGCCGGCACCGGCGCCGACCTCTACAGCATGCGGCCGGACGGTACGGGCGTCGCCCGTCTCACCAACAGCGCGGACAAGTGGCTCAGCCGACCGGCCTGGGGGACGGCGGAGGCCCCGGCGGCTCCCGCCGACCAGGTCCAGGCGACGGCCCAACCGTCGGATCAGCCGTCAGGTCAGCCGTCATCGGCTCCTCAGGCACCCCAGGCGCCGCGGCCCGATGCCCAGCAACCCGCCCAGGCCCAGGGGCAAGCGCCCACGGAGAAGCCGCAGCCCGAATCCGACTCCGACGAATAGATTCGCCCCGGCCCGGAAAACGCGAAGAGCCCCCATCCGGGACCCGGATGGGGGCTCTTCTGAAGAATTGTTCGGCGGCGTCCTACTCTCCCACAGGGTCTCCCCTGCAGTACCATCGGCGCTGTAAGGCTTAGCTTCCGGGTTCGGAATGTAACCGGGCGTTTCCCTCACGCTATGACCACCGAAACACTATGAA
>NZ_JBSFJC010000274.1:0-4358 GCF_053597855.1 Kitasatospora sp. NPDC001225 | reverse complement strand
CCCCGGGCCCGGGCCCGGGCCCGGGCCCGGGCCACTCGCCGCGCCCGAGCACACCGAGGTAGTGCGTACGACCGGCGTCGGTGAAGGTCCCGGACGCGGCGGACGGGTCCTCGCCCCGCGCCAGGCAGCGGGCGACGCGCGGCCAGAACCGGGGCGGCTGCTCCCCGGCCCGCGACTGAGGCCGGACGACCGGGGGAAGGGTACGGGCCGGCGGCGCGGAGGGCGGAAGCACCGGAAGCACCGAAGGCACCGGACGGTCCGGGAGCCGGGCGTCGAGCTCGTGGTCCAGTTCCACCAGTGCCGAACCGAGCCGGGCGCGCAGCAGGATCGCGAACAGCCCGATGCCCGACAGCATCACCGCCCCGGTGGCGGGGACCGGGTCATGACGGCTGGTGACGACGGCGGGGCCGGCGTCGGGATCGGCCGCGGGCCCGGGCCGAACCTCGCGCAGCCGCCCGCCGTACTGCGCCGCGGAGTAGCCCAGGCGCCCGTCGAGCAGGTCGTCCAGATCCCGGACGGAGAGCGCCAGTTCGACGTCCGGCACGCTCGCCGACGGCAGGGCGGACAGCGTGCCGTCGACGCCCAGCCGTACGGTCCGCTCCGCGAGCGGTTCCGCGTCGGCGCCCACCGTGACGAAGCGGTACGCGGTGGCGCGCAGCCGGCCCCGGGCGGCCGCCGCGAGCTCGGGCAGGCCGGGCACCGTCACCCGGCCGGAGGGGGCGTCAGCCCCGGGAAGCCCCGGGAGCCCGGGGAACACCCGGTCCAGTGCCGCCGCTCCGCTGTGGCCGTCCGGCGCGGCCCGGCCGTCCCCGGCGGCGGGACCGGGGCCCGCGGCCAGCCGGCCGATCCAGCTTCCCGGACGGTAGCTGCGGTCGCGCGGCTCGTCGGTGGCCCGCACCCACTCCACGGCGGCCTCCTCCCACCGCACGGTCCCTCCCGCCACGGTGAGCCGGTCTCCCGGGCCGGGGCGCAGCACCCGGCGGTCCGGGTCGTCCGCGCGCAGCGCCCGGTCGACCAGACAGGGCGGTACGGGGAACTTGTGCCCGTTGAGCCAGGCCGCTTCGCCCAGCCCGTACTGCCCCTCCGGCAGCGGGACCACGTGTGCGGGGCGGACCTGTGCCATCAGCGCCGTCAACGGGTCGGACCAGTCCGGGTCCACCCCGGGTGGGACGCCCTCCACACTGCGGGTCTCCTCGATCGGCTGGCAGGGAGCCAGCAGGACGTCCGGCGGTGGTCCGTCGGCGAGCACCCGCCGCACCCACGCGGGCGTGACCAGGCTGTCGACCATGTGCCAGACGAAGGCGTCCCGGGTGCGGACCGAGAGCCCGTGCTCGGGGACCGCCATCGTCGAGGGCGTCCAGGTCAGTTCGACGCCCCGGCGGGGGCTGAACGCCGTCCAGTCGCGCACCACGACGGTGTCGCGGAAGCCCAGCCGGCGGAGGGCGTGCGCGATCCTCGGGTCGTCGGGGTGCAGGACCGGCAGCGCCCGGTCGAGCCGGGCCAGGGAGGCGAGGTCGAAGTGGTCGCGGTGGGAGTGGGAGATCCACACCGCGTCGGGCCGGGGCAGCGCGTGCGGCAGGACGCGTCGGGCGGGGGCGAAGCCGAGGAGGCCGCCGCGGTAGCTGTCGTGCAGGTGGGGGTCGCAGAGCAGGGTGAAGGCGTCCGCCCGGATCAGGACCGTCGCGTGTCCGCCGAGCTCTAGCGCGACCGGCATGCCGCGCTCTTCAGGGAGGCGGCCAGGCCGCGGAACGCCCGCCCCCGGCAGTACAGCCGGGCCTTCTCGTCCGCGGTCATCTGGCCGAGCGTGCGTCCGTCGCCGTCGTCGGGCACGAACACGGTGTCGTAGCCGAACCCGCGGTCGCCGAGCGGGCGTTCGGTGATCCGGCCCCGGGCGACCCCTTCGCTGACCACCCGCCGTCCGTCCGGGTAGCAGAGCAGCGCCACGGTGCGCACCCGGGCTCCCCGGCCCGGGGCGGCGACACCCGCCATCTCGGCGAGCACCTTGGCCACGTTCGCGGCGTCGCCCGCGCCCTCGCCGGCGTAGCGGGCCGAGAACAGCCCGGGAGCGCGTCCGAGGGCGTCCACCTCCATCACGGTGTCGTCGGCCACCGCGGGCAGGCGGGTCGCGAGGGCGACCGCGGAGGCCTTGAGGTAGGCGTTCTCCTCGACCGTCGTCCCGTCCTCGACGGTCTCGGGAAGCCATCCGGGCCGGGGCAGCAACTCCAGGACCCCGTGGAGCAGTTCGACGATCTCGGCGGCCTTGCGGGGATTGCCGGTCGCCAGTACGGCGTGCATCATGCGGGCGTCCCGTCCACGTGCCGGGAAGGGGCCCGGTCGTCCCTGCGCCCCGGCAGCACCTCGGGTTCCGACCTGCTGTGGCCCATGGCGAGGTAGCCGCCGTCGACCGGCAGGTCGGCGCCGGTGATGAACGACGCGCCGGGCCCGCAGAGGAACAGCACGACGGCCGCGACCTCCTCCGGCTGCCCCACCCGCCGCAGGATGTGGTGGTCGCCGAGTACGGGCCCCCAGCGCGCCCGGTCGCCGCCGGTCATCCGGTCGGTCTCCGGGGTCCAGATCAGGCCCGGAGAGACGCTGTTGACCCGGATGCCGTCGTCCGCCAGGTCGAGCGCCTGGCAGCGGGTCAGCGCGAGCAGCGCCCCCTTGCCGGCGCTGTACGTCCACTGGCGGGGCTGGGCGATGTGCCCCGAGACGGACGCGACGTTGACCACCGAGGCGCCTCGCGCCCTGCGCAGCAGGGGGGCCAGCGCCGACGTCATCATCGCGCTGCCCTTGACGTTCACGCCCAGGCTCCGGTCCCAGTCCGCGGGGCCGGCGCCCTCACCGAGGGCCAGGAAGCTCGCCGCGCAGTTGACCAGCGACCGGACCGGCAGCGCCGTCCCCTCGGCCGCCCGCGCGGCCTCCAGGCAGTCCGCGTGCCGCGAGATGTCGCCCACCACCACGGAGGCCGCCGGGCCGAGTTCTCCGGCGACCCGGCGCAGCCCGTCGGAGTCCCGGTCCACCAGGACGGCGTGGGCTCCCGCGCCGACGAAGGCGTGGGCGACGGCGCGACCGATGCCCGACGCGCTTCCGGTGATCACACAGGTCGTGTCCGCGAGGCCCGGACGAGGTGCGGAACGAGGCTTCGCGGGGTCGGGGTGAGGGTGGGGCGCCATGTCCCGCCTCCTCGGCTTGGAGCGACGGCGATCAGTCGTCGGACGAACCACCTACCTGTGACTTATGGTGCACGTGGTGATACGCACCGCAACCCAGCACCCTCGCCTTCCCTGCCCGCCCCGCCCGCCGCCTGCCGGAGGAACGCCCGTGCACCCGCCCGTGACGACCGGATTCCCGGTGCCTCCCGAGGACCGCCGGCCCCCGCCGCACACCGGCCGGACGCGAGCCCATTGGGAGGCCGCCGCCGACCGCCCGCCGGAAGCCCTGCCGCCCCTCACCCGCCCGGACGGGGCCGCGGTGAGCCCGCCCGGCATGCCCCGGCCGGTCGTCGGAGGTCCGGATGTCCTCCCCGGGTGAGCTCTTCGCCTCCGGCGCGTCGCACTACGCCCGCTACCAGCCGCGGTACCCGCGGGAGCTCTTCGACTTCCTCGCCGAGGCCTTCGGGCTGAACGGGACCCAGACGGCCCTCGACCTCGGATGCGGACCAGGCATCCTCGCCCTCCCGCTGTCCCGGCTGGTCGCCCGCGTCATCGCCGTGGACCCGGAACCGGGCATGCTCGAAGAAGGCCGGTCGATCGCCGGACGGCAGGGCGTCGGCACCATCCGGTGGAGGCGGGGAGACTCCTCGGACCTGCGCGCGCTGGGCCTTCCCCCGCTGGACCTCTGCGTCATGGGCAGGTCGTTCCACTGGATGTCCCGCGAGCAGGTCCTCGCCGACCTCGACGGCCTCGTCAACCCTCGGGGCGGCGTGGTCCTCGTCGCCACGGAACCGACCGGGACGGCGTGGTCGCGCGCCGTGGACGAGGTACGGGAGGCGTACCGCACGCTCCCCGGCGGCGGAGACGACGGCTCCCGCCCGGAACAGGAGGAGTCGAACCGCGAGATCCTCCGGCGCTCCCCCTTCCCCCGCGTCACGGCCGCGCACTGGACGTACCGCATCGACCGCACCCTCGACGAGGTCATCGGCCTCCAGTTCTCGCACTCCTCCTTCACCCCTGCCCGGCTCGGCGGCCGAAAGGACGCCTTCGAGCGGGACCTGCGGACGGCGCTGGCCGGCATCAGCCCGGACGGCCGCTTCGAACAGACCGTCCGTACCGAGGCGTTGACCGCGACGCGGCGGCATCGAGGCCTCCGCCCCGGGTAGGTTCTGTCATGAGCGGAGCCGTACGACCAGTGCGGTGCCG
>NZ_JBSFJC010000273.1:0-4379 GCF_053597855.1 Kitasatospora sp. NPDC001225 | reverse complement strand
GCCGATGTACGTGATCGGCTGCACCATGACGGCGGGCGCCGCCGGCGGCGGCTGGTTCGTCATCCGGGACGGCAAGCCCAACCTGGTCGGCGCGTGTGGATGCACGGCTCCACCAAGACCGACCCCCGTTGGTGCCCCCTCGACGACTGGGCCCTGGCCGTCCTCACCACCCGCGCCCGCTTCGTCGCCGCCCGCCAGCTACGGCCCGCCGCCGTCCCCGCCGCGCGCCTGCGTCGCCCTCACCGACCTCCTGCACCGCACCGGCCTCGTCGGCGAGGCGGACGTCAAACCCGCCTCCATCACCACCCGCGCCGCCGTCGAGGCATTCGAAGCCTCGGGCCGCATCGAGGACGCCGCCCGCTGCCTGGGCCTGCGCTCCCTGGACCGCGCCGCCACCGTCATCCACCTCACCTGGCGCCCCGACCCCACCGACCGGGAGGAGGCAAGCGGTGCCTGACGACATCTTCGGCGACCCCCTACCGCCCGAGCAGCGCCCCGCCCGCAAACGCCAGCTCACCGACCGCGACCAGCGCACCCGCCTCCAGCGCATCGAGGACTGCCTCGACTACCCCATGATCTACGAGCTCGCCGAACACCTCCCCGCCCCGCACCAGGTCGGCTGCCCGCCCCAGTACCCGCCGCTCGTCTACCTCCTGCTCGCCTCCCTCATGCCCGTCACCGGCTCCAAACGCTCCGCCGCCGCCCACCTCTCAAGCGACCTGCTCTGGCGCCGCCTGCATACCGCCGTCCGCAGACACGCAGGGCGCCTCGCCGCCGCCCGCCTGCCCGACACCGCGCCCAGCCGCGGCCAGTACCTCTACGCCGAACACCACCTCCTCGCCCCCGCCACCGACCTCCTCACCGACGTCTTCGAGCACCACGCCGTCCGCCAGGCCCTCGCCCAGGGCCTCTTCCCGCCGACTGCCGTGCGCACGTGGGCCCGCCCCCAGCGCCGCCAGCTCATCGTCGGCGACGCCACCGTCCCCAAAGCCCCCTCCAAGGCCGAGCACCCCACCACCCTCGACCCCGCCACCGGCCGCCTTCTGCGTCACCGTGTGGACCCGGCCGCGCGTCTGTACTACGAGAACGGCGAGACCCGCCCCCGTCCGGCCCGCGGCACCAAGTGGTTCTTCGCCTCCGGCCGAGACGACGGCTACTGGCGCCGCGTCATCCTCACCTACGCCCACGTGGCCGGCGGCGCCTACGAGGACGAAGCCGCCGTCGCCGTCCGCTCCTTCACCACCCTCGCCACCCGCCTGCCCGGATGCATGGGCGTCGTCTACGACGGAGCCCTGCGCGGTGTCCACCGCGACACCCTCGCCCGCGCCGGCCTGCTCGCCATCAACAAACAGCACGGCTCAGTTCGCCCGATGGCCTACGAACTCCTGCGGTTCGGAGCCTGTCGCCACGACCTGTGGTGCGACCAGGGGCGCATCGCGGAGCGCCTTCTCCTGGACGACGGCACCAGCGTCCTGCGCCCGGTCCCCGTCACCCGCCTCGAACACCGACCAGGACGTACCAGGAGCCGCTGGTACCACCTGTTGGACATCCCCTGCCGGCGCGGCAACCACCCCCACCGCGTCCCCGTCGCCATCACCACCACACCCGCCGACCGCGCCGTGCGCGACACCGTCACCGGCCGCCGCGCCAGGAGCGACACCGAGCGTGGCTTCCACCGCGCCGAACACCTCCAGCAGATCCCCGAACCCACCCTCGCCCACCAGCACCTCTACCCCTGGCGCGCCGACTCCGAATCCGTCCACAACCAGTTCAACCAGAGCCTGTGGAACCAGCGGATGATCTCCTACGGCCTCGACCGCCAGAAGGTTTTCGTCCTCGCCTTCGCGCTCGCCCACAACGCCACCAGCCACCGGATCTTCCAGAACGACAGGATCCACAGCCGCGTGCCGTCCGGCGCCGGACACGGACCCGCCCCAGCCGGCCCCGGAACCTGACATCGCAACCGCTCCGGTTCGACGCACGGACCGAGGCCGCCGGGCACCCGGGCCCGGTCTTGCTGCGGCCTCCCCACACAGCCGCCGGTTCCGGTCCGGGCAGTGCCGGTCGCCTTGGTGAATGCCGGAACCGAGCGGTGTCCACCGGGCAGGAACGCTGCAGCGGGCGGGACGACAGGGGCAGCACGAGAGAGCGGGCCGCGGCCGCGGTGTGTCAGGCGGTCGTGGCCCGCGGCCGAAGATGCCGGCTCTCCGGGCCGTCGGCCGTACGTGCGGGCCGGCGGCAGCAGGCCCAGGGCACTGAGCGCTTGGTTCCGCCCGCTCCGCGTCTAGACGGGGGTGACGGTGAGGAGGAAGGTGGCCTTGCCCGGGCCGTCGGGGGTGGTGACGGTGATGGTGAACTCCCCGGGGGTGGGCCCGGCCTTGACTGTGGGGCTGGAAGCGATGGCGTCGCCGTCGGTGGTGGTGTCGTGAGTCAGGGTGTCGCCGGCGAAGACGGAGCCGGTGTTCGCGGGGGCGATGGCGAAGTGGATGCGGGCGCCCGTGACGTTGCTGCCGCCCTGGTCGCGGGCCTTGACAGTGGGAATCTGGTCGAAGTCGGTGCTCGCCTTGGCCTCGAAGTTGTCGCCGACGGTGGAGCTGATGGCCGTCACCGTGTGGACGGGGGTTCCGGTGACGGCGCCGGACAGGGTGACGGGGGTGTGCTCGCCGATGGTGGCGGAGCCGTCGGTCCGGGTGCCGGGGAGGCGGTGGCCTCGGCGCGCATCGGCAGGGTGTAGGTCGGAGGACTCCGGTCGCTGGTAGCGGTGTTCACGTGGGGGTTGCCCTTGGCGACGAGCGTCCTGCCCTGGTTCTCGATCGTGTGGTCCAGGTGCCCGGTGTTCCCGCCGGGGTAGGCCCAGATGGGCGCATTGGTGAAGACGAAGCCCGTGGGTGCCTTGAACGTTTGGGTGATCACCCCCGGGTTGACCCGCACGGTGGGGGACGCGCTCAGCTGGAGCTGGATCGCGGTGCCCTTGCCGGGCGCGGCGCCGGCCGCCACGGTCTGGGTGATGGTTAGGGCGCTCTCGTCCTGGGCCTCTGGTTCGGCTTTGACGATGGTGACCGGCAGTTCCACGGTGTTGTCGGACGGCTTGGTCTCGTGTGCGTAGGTGACGGCGGCCGTGGCGGTGTAGGTGCCGGGCTCGGTGGTGTTGGGGGCGTGGACCTTGAAGGTGCGGTCCAGGCTGTCGACGTCGGGACGCAGTTCCATGCCGGGGAAGGTGCGGGTGCAGGTGTGCTGGATGCATCCGCCGTCACCGACCAGCCCCTGCGACAGGGTCAGCGTCACGCTCACCTGCTCGCCCTTGACCGTCGCCGGGCCCCGGTTCCTCACCCGGACGCCCAGGTCGAAGGGCACCCCTGCTGTTGCGCGGCCGTCGGGAAGACGCCCTCCGGCATACAGGTCCACGTCCTCGGGCGACGCAGGCCGTACCCCGGTCGCCTCGGCCACCATCTGCACCCGATGGTTCAAGTAGTCGGCGATGTACAGGTTGCCGCTCGGGTCCAGCCCGACACCACAGGGATAGTGGAGCCAAGCCGAGGTGGCGGGCCCGCCGTCGCCGAAGAAGCCCGCGGTTCCGCCGCCGGCCAGGGTGAAGATGGTTCCATCGGCGGTCACCTTCCGCACCCGCTGGTTCCCGTTGTCGCCGATGTACAGGGCTCCCGCACTGTCGACGGCCAGCCCCGTGGGGGAGTCGAGCCGCCGGTGCCCGCCACGGTGGTGATCCTCCCGTCCGCACCGATCCTGCGGACACGGTGCCCGAACGACGAGGTGAGGTAGACGACACCCGAGGCATCAACCGCCACGACGGCGGCACCGTCCAGGTCGGCCTCGATGGCCGGCACGCCGTCGTCGGCAGAGCTTCCTCCTCCCGCGATCCTGGTGATCGTCCCGCCGTCCGGGGAGACCTTCCACAGCAGATAGTCAGCGGCGAGATTGTATGCCGTGATGTAGATGCTGCCGGCGGCGCCTTCTGCGATCCCGGCGGGCTCCCCGATGTACGTGTCCAGCGGCGTGCCGTCACCGGCCTTCTTGTTCTCCGTGCCAGCGACGGTGGTGATGACGCCAGCCTCGTCGACCTTCCGTACCCGCAGTGCGCGAAGTCGCAGATCAGCAGCCCGCCCCCGGTACGCACGACGCGCCCGGGTGAAGCCAGCGACGCCGCCACTGCCGCTCCGCCGCCACCGTAGGGCGGGGTCCGCGTCCGGGTCCCCCGCTCCGGTGACGGTGGTGATGACACCGGCCGCGTCGACATGGTTCAACCGACGCAATGCGGCCGGTCGAACCGACAGTATGTCGCCCCGGTCGACCGCGCGGCCGTCCGTGCCACCCCAGCGGCCGCCCCGGCCCAGATCCCGGCCACCCCGGCCACCGACGAGGCC
>NZ_JBSFJC010000272.1:0-4491 GCF_053597855.1 Kitasatospora sp. NPDC001225 | reverse complement strand
GTCACGCTGCTCGAAAGGGTCCTCAGTGGACTTCGCAAGCTCTAACGCGGCCGCCCCCACCCGCGCCACCACCTCCGCGAAGATCGTCGTCGCGGGCGGCTTCGGCGTCGGCAAGACCACGCTCGTCGGCGCCGTCTCCGAGATCAACCCCCTGCGCACCGAAGCCGTCATGACCTCGGCCTCCGCCGGCATCGACGACCTCAGCCACGTCTCCGGCAAGACGACCACCACCGTCGCCATGGACTTCGGCCGCATCACCCTCGACGAAGACCTCATCCTCTACCTCTTCGGCACCCCCGGACAGGACCGCTTCTGGTTCATGTGGGACGACCTCGTCCGAGGCGCCATCGGAGCCGTCGTCCTCGTCGACACCCGCCGCCTCGCCGACTGCTTCCCCGCCCTCGACTACTTCGAGAACAGCGGACTGCCCTTCGTCGTCGCCCTCAACGGCTTCGACGGACACCAGCCCCACACCCCCGACGAAGTCCGCGAAGCACTCCAACTCGGCGCCGACACCCCCGTCATCACCCTCGACGCCCGCCGCCGCGACAGCGCCAAGAGCGCCCTCATCACCCTCGTCGAACACGCCCTGCTCGCCCGGCTCCGCTGAGCGAGGGGGGAACCGCACGGCCCCGACGGTCCGTCCCCCGCGACGGGCCGTCGGGACCGCGGTGCCTACCCGCGGGTGACCTCCGGGGGCCGCGCGCAAGACCCGTGTATAAGCAGCGGATAACAGTTCGGTAGGCATTTTGTGATCAACAATGACTCAGCGTGGCGAAACAGCGTCACTCAGCGCCAGGTGACCACGGTTTTGCTCCGTCATGTCGGTGAATGTCCAGAATGTACCGAGGCGGGTGCCGGACGGCGGCTGTTTGTCCCCCATCCCCGCACGTGCTGAAATTCCAGCTACCCCTGGTTTCTCCTGCGCCGGCCCCTACGGCGGCGGTTCAGGGCCCAGGGGTAGCGCTGGATTGATCCATGGCCGGCAGTCGGCCGAGAGGTAGTTGTCGAGTGAGGCGTAAGCAGCAACCCGCCCCGCAGCGGCGCTCCGAGCCCCGCCAGAGCGAGCCGAACGGTACCCCGGGGGACCCGGCCGGATTCTCCGCGTTCGCTCCCACCGAGGAACGCTCCCAGAGCACCGTCCCGGCTCCCGAGCCCCCGGCCGCGACACCCCGCGGCGGCGGCTCGTCGGGCGACGGCGGATCGAGCCGGTACGACTTCCTCCGCCCGCGCAACTGGCGCGTGCCGACCCGTCTGATCGCGATCCTGCTGATCCCCGTGACCATCAGTCTCGTCTTCGGTGGTCTGCGCGTGAACACCTCGGTCGACGGCTTCATCAAGGCCTCCCGCGCCGAGAAGACCGCGGAGCTGGCCAAGGCGGCGACCGAACTCGCCGAGGCGCTGGAGAACGAGCGCGACAAGACGCTCATACCCCTGCTCACCAAGCAGGACCCGAACAACGAGGTGGCCAAGCGCCGCGGCGCCACCGACGCCGCGCTGAAGGCGTACAACGCCGCCTACGCGGCCTCCGACAAGTCCGGTGAGCTCCCCCGGCGTCACGAGGCCTTCCAGACCCTGGTGGTCGACCTGCCGCACCTGCGGGCCAACGCGTACAACCCGGAGCTGTTCATCAGCGCCACGGCCAACGCGTACTCGGTGATGCTCGACCCGCTGCTGGCCTTCGACAACTCGGTCGGCCTGGGCTCCGCCAACGCCACCAGCAAGGGCCGCGCGATCTACGCGATGTCGCTGGCCAAGGCCGCGGCGTCGACCCAGCGCGCGCTGATGCTCAACCTGCTGGTCGGCATCTCGGCGAACGTCACCACGCGCTACGAGAACCAGGACGTGATCCAGCAGATCCTGATCTCGGAGAAGCTGGAACAGGTCTCCATCAACGAGTTCAACACCGGCAGCGCCCCCGAGGACGCCGCCAAGTACGCGGCCGCGCAGATCGCGCAGACCGCGGCCCAGGACCGCTCGGCGTACAAGATGCCCAACGGCGCGCCGCCCACCATGCAGGGCCTGCTCCAGCTCGGCGCCTCGTACAGCCAGGCCGCCGCGGAGGGCCAGCAGAAGGGCAAGGCGGTCGCCGACGCCGCGTACACCGAGGCGAAGAACGCCGGCCTGACCCAGGAGAACTGGAACCAGGCCACCGACACCCACATCCAGGCCCTGCGGAACACCGAGCTCGCGCTGCTGGACGAGGTCCTCACCGACTCCCGCAACCTGAAGGACAACGCGCTCTACGACGCCATCCTCAACACGGTCATCGTCGTCGCGGCGCTCATCCTGGCCGGCCTGCTGACCGGTTACGTGGCCCGCTCGATGATCCTCGGCATGCGCACCCTGCGCAGCGCCGCCCTGGAGATCGCCGACCACCGCCTGCCGGACCTGGTCGAGAAGCTCTCCAAGACCGACCCCGACCGGGTCGACACCTCGGTGACCCCGATCCCGCTGCACGGCAAGGACGAGATCGGCGAGGTCGCCCGGGCGTTCGACCAGGTCCACCAGCAGGCCGTGGCGCTCGCCGCCGAGCAGGCCCTGCTGCGAGGCAACGTCAACGCGATCTTCACCAACCTGTCGCGCCGCAGCCAGAGCCTGATCCAGCGCCAGCTGGCGCTGATCACCGACCTGGAGAACAACGAGGCCGACCCGGACCAGCTGGAGAACCTCTTCAAGCTGGACCACCTGGCCACCCGTATGCGCCGCAACGGTGAGAACCTGCTCGTCCTCGCGGGCGAGGAGGCCGGCCGCCGCTGGAACACCCCGGTCCCGCTGGTCGACGTGCTCCGCGCCGCCGCGTCCGAGGTGGAGCAGTACGAGCGCGTCGAGCTCTCCGGCATCCCGGAGGTCGACGTCGTCGGCGCCGCCGTGACCGACCTCGTCCACCTGCTCGCCGAGCTGCTGGAGAACGCCACCTCGTTCTCCAGCCCGCAGACCCGGGTGCTGGTCAACGCGACCCGCCTGCCGGACGGCCGCGTGCTGGTCGAGATCCACGACAAGGGCATCGGCCTCACCGCCGAGGACTTCGCGGAGATCAACGAGAAGCTGGCCGAGCCGCCCACGGTGGACGCCACCATCTCCCGCCGCATGGGCCTGTTCGTGGTCGGCCGGCTGTCCCAGCGGCACGACATCCGCGTCCAGCTCCGCCCGTCCGGCGAGTCCGCCGGCACCACCTCGCTGGTCATGCTCCCGCCGTTCGTCACCCAGTCCGGTGCGGCGCCGGAGCCGGACGAGCAGTTCACCGTCTCCCGGATCTTCGCCGAGCAGGAGCCGGCCGCCGAGTGGGCGCCGGACACCCGCGCCCGCAGCGCGGCCGAGCTCGGCTTCGACGACCACCTCACCGGCACCGGCAACGCCGGCTCCAGCGGGTTCAGCCCCGCCCTGGAGGCCGTCCAGCGCTCGCAGCGCCTCGACCAGGTCCGCCGCGCGGCCCTGGAGAGCGCCCCGCAGGCGCCGGTGGTCGACGCCGAGGTCGAGGAGGACTACCAGCAGGGCTACGACCAGTACGCCGCGCAGGGCTACGACCAGCAGCAGGGCCAGGCCGGCGAGCAGTACGCCGACGACCGGTACGGCTACGACCAGGGCGGCTACCAGCAGGACGAGTACCAGCAGGACGGGTACGCCCAGGACGGCTACGACCAGTACGCCCCCCAGGGCTACGACCAGCAGCAGGGCCAGGCCGGCGAGCAGTACGCCGACGACCGGTACGGCTACGACCAGGGCGGCTACCAGCAGGACGGGTACGCCGACGACCAGTACGGCCGCCCGGCCCAGGACTCCCCGGCCGGCCACCCGTACGCCCCCGAGCCGCCCGCGCTGCCCGCCGCCGAGCCGCACGCCACCCTGCCGTCCGGGCTGCCGCAGCGCCGTCCCGGCGAGCAGCTGGCGGGCGGCGGCCTCCCCGCCGCGCCGGCCGGCGGCGGCCAGTCCGGCGACAGCCCGAACTGGTTCGCCGGCGCCAAGGACACCTCGGCGCCCGAGACCCAGCGCGGCCACGACGTGTCCTCGCTCGGCGGTTACGGCCCGACCGGCCCGACCGCCCGCGCCGCCTGGCAGTCGCCGAACGACGGCGACTGGCAGCGGGCCGAGCAGCTGCGCGAGCCCTCCTCCAGCGGCACCACCGGTGCCGGTCTGCCGCGGCGCGTGCCCAAGCAGAACCTGGTGCCCGGCAACGCCAAGTCCACCCCGCAGGACGGGCCGCAGGTCTCCCGCAGCCCGGAGGAGGTCCGTGGCCGCCTCACCAACCTGCGCCGCGGTGTGGAGCAGGGCCGCAGCGCCGGTAACACCGGAAGCTTCCGGATCGACCCCGATCAGGTAGACCAGTCCGGCAACGGACAGAACCGGAGCACCGATCTCTTCGGCGGCTCGAACCACCAGGAGCGTTGAGTTGACTCAGATGAGCCAGGCCGCACAGAACCTGAACTGGCTGATCACCAATTTCGTGGACAACACCCCCGGGGTGTCCCACACCGTGGTGGTCTCCGCGGA
>NZ_JBSFJC010000271.1:0-4579 GCF_053597855.1 Kitasatospora sp. NPDC001225 | reverse complement strand
GGGGGGGGGGGGGGGGGGGGGGGGGGGGGGGGGGGGGGGGGGGGGGGGGGGGGGGGGGCGGGGGGGGGGGGGGGGGGTTCTGGCGGGCAGGCACCGGATCCGGTTGGGCGGGCCCGTGTGCTTGCGCGCGGGCCCGCCCTGAAAGATTTCTCAACTCTGGCTCTACCCAAGGTTCCGTGCACGGGCGAGGTGCCGCAGTTCTGCGGTCCGGCGGTTGAACTCAGCCGAGGGCGTTCACCAGTTGTTCCGCCCTGGCGGCCGCCTCGTCAGCACCGGTGGTCTCGAGTTCCACTGAGAACGGCTCGTCGTGCGATGTCTGGGTGTAGACGAGATAGCGCCCTTCGGGGACGAGCGCGATGCCGATGGCGAGGACGTCTCCGCTACCGAGCCACCATTGGGGCCCTGTACTGAACCGGAGCGTTGCATGACTCGTGAACGGGTAGTAGCGGCTCAACGAGGTGCTTCTCGCGGCGAGGACCAGGTCCCGCAGGATGGGCGGGATCCACGACCCGCCGGAAGTCCGGCCGAAGTCGTCCTGTTCCGCTGCTGCTTGGGCCTGGAAGTCCCACGCCTCACTCAGAGGGTCTGTCACGCCTGAGATTCTGCCGTGGTTGCCCGTCCCCGGGAAGGTGGCGCTTCGGCCTGGCCGAAGCGGCCATGGAGGGTGGGGCGAAGTGAAGGCTGCTGGCGGTGGTTTTGGCGGCCCCGCCGGCCGCTCCCCTCCTTCCCCGGGCCGGATCCGTCAGCGGTGTGAGAATGCCGGGACGGGGAAGGCGAGCCAGGGGAGGGCGAGCATGCTGACCGAGTCGGTGTACCGGACCGAGGACGTGGAACCGCGGGACCGCTTCGAGTACTGGCAGCAGCAACTCGTCCGGCTGATCGCGCCGTTCGACGTCCGCACCGAGCACAGGGCCGACTTCCGGTCCGAGGTGCACATCCTGCCGCTCGGCGACCTGGCGCTCTGGACGATGGAGCACCCGCCGCTCGCCGCGAGGCGGTCACCACGCCTGATCCGCTCGTCCACCGACCCCGAGCTGTACCTGTTCTCGCTCCCGTTCGGCGACTCCGCCACCGCGGTCCGCTCCGACGGCCTCGGCGCCTACCGCCCGCACGACGTGGTCCTGCAGGACAGCGCCCGACCCCTCCTCCTCCAGGCGAGCACCGACGATCCGCGCCAGCGGGTCCGCGGGGGCTGGCTGACCGTGCCCCGGCAGGCGCTGCCGCTGTCGCCGGACCGGATCGGCACGCTCACGGCCCGCCGGATGCCCGGGGGCACGGGCGTGGGCGCCCTGCTCGTCCAACTGCTCGCCGGCATCGCCGCCGACCCCGGCGCCTACCGGGCCGGCGACGCACCCCGACTGGGCACCGTCGCCCTCGACCTGGTGTCGGCGCTGCTCGCCCACCACCTCGACGCCGAGGACGCCGTACCGCCGGAGAGCCGGCGCCGGGCGCTGGTCCAACGGATCCGGGCCTTCATCCGCTCCCACCTGCACGAGCCGGACCTCGACCCCGGCGCCGTCGCCGCCGCGCACCACATCTCGGTCAGCTACCTGCACCGCCTCTTCGAGGGCGAGGAGGAGACCGTCGCCGCCTGGATCCGCCACCAGCGCCTCCAACGGGCCCGCCGCGACCTCGCCGACCCGGCCCTGGCCGCCACCCCCGTCCACGTCATCGCGGCCCGCTGCGGGTTCCCCCGCGCCGCCGACTTCAGCCGCGCCTTCCGCGGCGCGTACGGGCTGCCGCCCCGCGACTTCCGGCACGGCGCCGCCGCGACGGCCGCGGGTGGACGCTGAGCGAAGCGGACGTGGACCGGCTGCTAACGACAACCCCCTTGGGGCCTCGGCAAGCTGATGCTGTGTCCACCACGGGGGATCAGGTGGTGGACGCGAACACACCGACACCCTCGAAGGGGGACCATCCATGTCCAGCAACGGACTCCGCAGGAACCCGCGCTCCGCCGCCGTCATCGGCCTCGCCGCCCTGGCGCTCGGGCTCACCGTCCTCGGCGGCGGTCAGGCCGTCGCCGCGCCGCAGGACGACCCGCGCACGATCGGGACGCCCGTCACCATGTCGGAGTCCGCGATCACGGCGGCCAGCCTGCCGTGCATCACCAGCCCCGGGGTCAAGACCTGCTTCGACAAGGCCGGCGACAAGGTGCTCGTGCTCGACACCGCAAAGGACGGCTTCTCCGCCGTCGGCCGGTGGAGCACCGACTACGGCCGCACCGGCGCGTGCCGCAACGCCCTCGGCGTCGGCCACTGGGCGGAGTGCAACTACGACATGCGCGAGACGGGGCACATCCAGCTGAACAACGCCCTCTACGACGGCGACACCGGGCTGTTGGTGCTGACCGACACGTACTCGGGCTGGCTGTCGATCGGCTGACCTGCCGACGGCCCGGCCCGCTCCCCGCCCGTCGTCTCGCGAGCGGGGAGCGGGCCGATCGTCTACGCGTGGTCGGCCAGCACCTCGGCGATGACGTGGCGGGCGATGGCGGTCATCCTCGGGTCGCTGTCCCGGTAGTAGGCCACTTCCGACAGGGCGACGGACAGGGCCCAGCCGCGGGCGCGGGCCCAGGTGGCGTCGTCGGGGGCCGCGGCCTCGCGGAACGTCGCACGGGCGGCGGCGGGCAGGACGTACCAGGCGGGGATCAGGTCGACGGCCGGTTCGCCGAGGCCCGCGCAGCCGAAGTCGATGACGGCGCTCAGCCGGCCGTCCGGGGACACCAGCAGGTTGCCGGGCTGGAGGTCCCCGTGGAGCCAGACCGGCGAACCGTCGGGAGCCGGGGCGGCCAGGGCCCGCTCCCAGGCGGCGGTCGCGGCAGCAGCGTCGACGAGGTCCGGCACGGCCGCGATCGCCTTCCTCGTCCCGGCGTCCCGGTCCGCCAGCGACTCGCTGCGGTAGGCGGCGGGGGCGCCGGCCGGGTCGATCCCGCGCATCGCGGTCACGAAGTCCGCCAAATCCCGCGCCAGCGCCCCGGGTTCGGCGATCCGGCCGGGCACCGGTGTGGTGCCGTCGAGCCAGCGCAGCACCGACCAGGGCCAGGGGCAGCCGTCGACCGGTCCGCCCACGGCCAGCGGGACCGGCACCGGGACCGGCAGCCGCGGGGCCAGCCGCCGCAGCCAGACGTCCTCCTTGGCGATCTCCTCGACCACCCCGGGGATCCGCGGGACGCGCACCACCAGCTCCGCCCCGAGCCGGTACATCGCGTTGCTGGTCCCGGCCGGTTCCACCGGCTCGACCGGCAGGCCGGCCCACTGCGGGAAGCACTCGGCGACCATCCGGCGCACCAGCGCCTCGTCGATGTCCAGTTCGTCGGCGTGCAACTTGTGGGAGGTGGCCATAGCGACCGACCCTGCCAGCCACGGGCCGCGCCGGGCAACCGATTTGCCGCCGGACCGACGGCCGCCGGGGCCCGGGGTCAGGCTCGGCGCGCGGCTCCCCCGGGCTTCCGCTCGTTGGCGTAGATCCACCGCCGGTTGAGGGCGCAGGTCATGAACGGGACGATGAAGGCGAGCAGCCACCACAGGAGGCCCAGGGCCCTCTGGTGGTCCATGTCCCCCCAGCGGCCCGGGAGCAGTGGAAGCGGGAGCGCCACCACCAGGAGCACCGCCCAGGTCGCCATGCACGTGATCACCCTGCGCGCCCCAGCGCCCATGCGTCCCCCAACCCCGAGCCATGTTTGAACGTGTTCAATATAGCGCTCGGGGTGCCGCCGGGCGAGCCGCTAGCCCTGGCGGACCGCGCCCGCCGCGATCAGGGCGGGCAGCTCGCGCATGTCGTCGAAGACCACGGTGCCCGGCCCGGCCAGCCGTTCCGCGGCGGTGACGCCGCCCGCGTAGCCGAGCGCGCGCATCCCGGCGGCGCGGGCGGCCTCGACGCCGGGGCGGCTGTCCTCGACCACCACGCAGGCGGCCGGGTCGACGCCCATCGAGCGGGCTGCGTGCAGGAAGAGGTCGGGCGCGGGCTTGCCGCGCTCGACCTCGGTGGCGCTGAAGATCCGCCCGGCGAAGTGGCCGTGGAGGCCGGTCCGGCCCAGGGTGTGGCGCATCTTCTCGTGGGTGCCGCTGGAGGCCACGCAGGTGGGCAGGGTGATCGCGGCCAGCGCCTCCGGCAGGCCGTCCACGGGGGTCAGGCCGGCGTCCACCGCCTCGGCGTGCAGTTCGACGAAGCGCTTGCTCCACACCGTCGCCGTCTCGCCGCCGAGCCGTTCGGTGACCGTGGCCCGGTTGGCCGCCTCGGACCGTCCGACGAAGAGCTCGATCGCCTCCGCCTCGGTCAGCGGCCAGCCGTACTCCTCGCCGAGCCGCACCAGCACCCGGACGGCGATCACCTCGCTGTCCACCAGGACGCCGTCGCAGTCGAAAATCACCAGCTCAATCGGCTTGATCATCCCACCAGCATAGGCCGGTGCCCGTGCCCGGGGGCCGGTGGCCGTCGAACTGGCCACCGGCGCCCGGGCGTTGGCGTCAGCTGGTCTGGATGGAGGTGTCGTCGATCACGAAGCTGGTCTGGAGCGAGGCGTCCTCGGTCCCGGCGAACTTCACGGTGACCGTCTGGCCCGCGTAGGCCGACAGGT
>NZ_JBSFJC010000270.1:0-4643 GCF_053597855.1 Kitasatospora sp. NPDC001225 | reverse complement strand
GGACGACGACAAGCCCGACGGCTCCGCCACGGGCCTCGCCCGGCGCGTCGATGCGGCGCTCGACCTGCGCTCGTAGGCGTGGCCCACCCGCAGCAGCGTGCGCTCGTCGAAGGGCCGCCCGAGCAGTTGCAGGCCGATCGGCAGGCCCGCCGCGTCGTGGCCGGCCGGGACGGTCAGGGCGGGCAGGCCGGTGACGTTGGCCGGGGCGCAGAGCCGGACGTAGGCGTCGGCGACGCCCTCGGAGGTGCCGTCCGGCCAGGTGACCGTCTCCTGGCCGGCCCGGACCGCCGTGGTCGGCACCGTCGGGGCGGCGATCACGTCGACCTCCTCCAGGACCCGTGCCCACGCGTCGCGGATCAGCGTCCGGGCGCGCTGGGCGCGCAGGTGGTCGCCCGCGTCGATCAGCTCGCCGGCCTCCAGCAGGACCCGGACATCCGCCTGGTACAGCTCGGGGGCGGTGCGCAGGGTGCGGGCGTGGTAGGCGGAGGCCTCCGGCGCCACCAGGCCCCACAGGGTGGGCAGGAGGTAGCGGGCCAGCGGGACCTCCACCTCGACGGGCCGGGCACCGAGCGCCTCCAGCCGCGCGACGGCGTGGCGGACAGCGGCCGCCACCTCCGGGTCGACGTGGTCGACGTAGTGGTTGACCGGCACGCCGATCCGCACGCCCGTCAGGTCCGGCTCCCGCTCCGGCCGGTAGTCGACGGCGGGGGCGGCCACCGAGGCGGGGTCGCGCGGGTCGTGCCCGGCGAGGGCGGCCAGGACCAGGGCCGCGTCCTCCACGGTGCGGGTGATCGGGCCGACGTGGTCGAGCGACCAGGACAGCGGGGTGACGCCGTGGCGGGGCACCAGCCCGTAGGTCGGCTTGAGGCCGACCACCCCGTTCAGCGCGGCGGGCACCCGGATGGAGCCGCCGGTGTCGGTGCCGAGGGCGAAGGTCGCCGCCCCGGCGGCCACCGCGACGGCGGACCCGCCGCTGGAGCCGCCGGCGACCCGCTCGCGGTCCCAGGCGTTGGCGGTCTGCGGGGTGGTCAGGCCGTAGGCGAACTCGTGGGTGTGGGTCTTGCCGGCCAGGACCGCGCCGGCGGCCCGCAGCCGGGCGGCGACGGTGCTGTCGGCGGCCGCGCGGTGGCCGTCCCGGACCCGGGAGCTCGCGGTGGTGGGCGATCCGGCGACGTCGATCAGGTCCTTGAGCCCGACCGGGACGCCGTGCAGCGGCCCCCGGTACCGGCCCCGGGCGATCTCCCGCTCGGCCTCGCGCGCCGCGTCGCGGGCCTGTTCGGCGGCGACGGCGACGTACGCGCCGAGGTGGGGCTCCACCCGGTCGATGCGGCCGAGGACGGAGTCGACCAGCTCGACGGGGGACAGCCGCCGCTCCCGGATCCGCGCCGAGGCGGCGGCGATGGTCAGTTCATACGGCTGCATCGGGGCGCCCCCCTTCCGCGCGGAAGGCGGCGGCGGGCGGGGTGTCCCCGAGGTCCAGCTCCCGCAGGACGGCGACGACGGACCGGATGTGCTCGGCGGTGGCCGCCACCGCGGCGTGCCGGTCGGCCGGCAGGTCGAGCCCGGCCCGGGCGGCCCGGCGGGCCGCCTCGGGCGGGGTGAGCTCCGCATTGGACATGGATGCGCTCCTGGTCGTGGGCGTGGCGGGGGTGGTGCGAGGCACCACGAGGCATCCCCGCCAAAAGCTAAGGGTTTGCGTTAGTGAGACTGTAGGTTCTATGGTCGCGTTAACGCAAACGAATGGCTTTTGCAGCGGAGGAGCCGCCCCATGCCCAACACCCCTACCCCCTCCTGGACGGTCGGCGACCTCACCGTCCACCGCGTCGACGAAGTCCCGCTGCCGCCCGCCACCGGACCGTGGCTGCTGCCCGACGCCACCCCCGAGCTGGTGGCCGGCCAGGACTGGCTGCGCCCCGACTTCGCCGACGCCGACGGCGTGCTGCGCCTGGACAGCCACAGCTTCGCCGTCGTCGTGGACGGGCTGCGCGTCCTCGTCGACACCGGCATCGGCAACGGCAAGCAGCGGGCCAACCCGGCCTGGCACGACCTGCGCACCGACTACCCCGAGCGCCTGGCCGCCGCCGGCTTCCCGCCGGACTCCGTCGACCTGGTGGTCCTCACCCACCTGCACGCCGACCACGTCGGCTGGAACACCCGGCAGGTGGACGGCGCGTGGGAGCCCACCTTCCTCGGCGCGCGCTACCTCACCACCCGCGCCGAGCGGGAGTTCTGGGCCGGGTACCCCATGGACGAGGCGCGCGCCCAGCTGTTCCGCGACTCGGTGCTCCCGGTCGAGCGGGCCGGCCTGCTGGACCTGGTCGACGTCCCGGCCGAGGGCCTGCGGATCGTCCCCGGCCTGCGCCTGCTCCCCACCCCCGGCCACACCCCGGGGCACGTCGCCGTCGAACTGACCAGCCGGGGCCGGACGGCGCTGATCACCGGCGACTGCCTCCACCACCCGGTGCAGCTCGCCCACCCCGCCATCGGCGCCTGCGTCGACATCGACCCCCGGCGGTCCGCCGCCACCCGCCGGGAACTGCTCGCCTCCCTCGCCGGTACCGACACCCTGCTGCTCGGCACCCACTTCGCCCCGCCCACCGCCGGCCGGGTCCTCGCCGACGGGGAGGCCTACCGGCTGCGGCCCGTGCCCCCGACGGCTGGGGAGAGCGGCCCGCCCGTCGGCGCCGACGGAGCGCGGTGAGTGCGCACCGGACGGGGCCGCCGAGCCGGCGCGCCGTCGGTTCGCCTCCGCTCGACCCCCTGACCGTCAAGTCGGCCCATCCGAGCGCCGGTCCGATCGTCTGATGAACCGTAGGCTCGACGGCACCCGCTTCGCCGAACCGGGATCGGTGCCCGCCCTCCCGGGGGCGGGCGGGACGATTGAGACGGCAGGAGGAGTTGAGGACGCTGGGAGCGTTCGTCGAGCCCTTCGGGCAAGGATGGGTCCACTTCACCGACTTCGCCATCGCCCTGGTCCTGGCCAGCGCGATCGGGCTGGAACGGGAGATCAGACAGAAGGCCGCCGGACTGCGCACCTACACCGTCGTCGGCCTCGGGGCTGCGCTCTTCACCCTGGTGAGCAAGTACGGCTTCAGCGACGTGGTCCAGTCCGGCGTGGTCACCCTGGACCCGTCCAGGATGGCCGCCCAGATCGTCTCCGGGCTGGGCTTCATCGGCGCCGGGGTGATCTTCGTCCAGCGCGGCTCGATCCGGGGGCTGACCACGGCCGCCACCGTCTGGCTGACCGCCGCCATCGGCACGGCGGCGGCCGCCGGACTGCCGCTGCTCGCCACCGCGGCCACCGCCGCCTACTTCTTCGTCGGCTACGTGCTGCGGCCGCTCACCCACCGGCTGCCGAGGCTGCGCACCCGCCCGGTCAGCTGCCACGTCACCTACACCGAGGGCAACGGCCTGCTGCGGCTGCTGCTCGCCCGGATCACCGCCGCGGGGTTCGCCGTGGCCGAACTGGCGACCGTGGACCGGGCCGGGCCGCCCGACGAGGGCGGCGGCGGTGTCGACGAGCGGATCGCGGAGGTGCACCTCACCGTGCACGGCCGGGGGGACCTGTCCGCCCTCACCGCCGAACTGGCCCGCCTCCCGGGCGTCCTGACCTGCGCGGTCAGCCACGCCGAGGACTGAGGCCGGCTCAGTCCGCCGACCCGGCCGGCACCGCCGGCGCCACCGGGGGCGTCCGGACGGCGAGCAGGGCGGTGTCGTCCGTCAACCGGCCGCCGGTGTGCCGGAGGACCTCGGCCGCCACCTCGTCGACCAGGCGCCCGGGGTCGACCGCCCCGGGGACGGCGGCCAGGCGCTCCAGGTGGTCGCGCAGGGCGAAGAAGGCACCCGTCCGGTCGCGGGCCTCGGTCACCCCGTCCGAGACGATCAGGACCGTCTCCTCCGGGCCCAGGCTCAGCCGCCGGACCTCCGGCAGCCCGCCGGCCAGCTGGGCCAGCCCGAGCGGCGCGCCGTTGCCCGGCGGCAGCTGGCGCACCCCCGCGGGGCCGAGGACGTGGGGGCTGTCGTGGCCGAAGTTGACCACCTCCACCTCCCCCGGCGCGTCGGCCGGGAACCAGACGACCACCGCCGTGGCGAACCGCTCCTCCTGCTCCCCCAGCCGCTCCGCCAGCAGGTTCTGCCGGTGCAGCCGCTCCTCCAGCCAGGACGCGACGGTGGCCAGGTCCGCCTCGTGGAAGGCGGCCTCCCGGAAGCAGCCGACCAGGGCCGCCGCCGCGGAGACCGCCGGCAGGCCCTTGCCCTGGACGTCGCCGAGGATGACCCGCGCCCCGAACGGGGTGGCCAGCACGTCGTAGAAGTCGCCGCCCACCCGGGCCTCGACGTCCGCGGCCAGGTAGCGCGCCGCCGAGTCCACCCCGCCCCAGCCCGGCGGCACCGGGCGCAGCACCACCTGCCGGGTGGTCTCGGCCGTGCCCTGGAGGTGGTGCACGTAGGCGGCGGCCCGGGCACGGAAGATGCTGATCGGCACCGAGACGGCGGCCCCCGCGATCACCAGCAGGAAGTCCTCGATCCCCTGGGACTTGCTCCAGATGCCCTGGTAGATCGCGACGTGGTCGTCCTAGGTGCCGATGGTCGAGGCGTTGAACGCCGGCTGGACCCGCACCCGGAGGACGGGCAGCAGCCGGTCC
>NZ_JBSFJC010000269.1:0-4659 GCF_053597855.1 Kitasatospora sp. NPDC001225 | reverse complement strand
GATCACCTGGGCGGTGCCGGGCACCTTCTTGTCCAGCTCGGCCGGGGCGTTGCCGGCAGGCCCAGGTGCATGCCGATGTCGATGATCACCCGGATGGTGCGCAGCATCTGCTCGTCGAGGAAGCCGAGGCGGTGGGCGGGGTCGGTGAGGAAGCCCAGGTCGTCCATGAGGCGCTCGGCGTACAGGGCCCAGCCCTCGACGTTGGCGCTGACCATGCCCAGCGTGCTCTGGTAGCGGCTCAGCCGGTCGGCGACGGCGACCCACTGGGCGAGCTGCAGGTGGTGGCCGGGGACGCCCTCGTGGTACCAGATGCTGACGAGCTGCCAGGTCGGGAACGCGTCCCGGCCGAGCGTGGGCAGGTAGGTGCGGCCGGGCCGGCTGAAGTCCAGGCTGGGGCCGGAGTAGTACGGTGCCGCGGCGCTTCCGGCGGGGGCGATCCGGGACTCCACCTTCCGCACCGGTCCGGAGATGTCGAAGTGGGTGCCGTCGAGGGCCTCGATCGCCCCGTCCATGATCTGCTGCAGCCAGTCGCGGATCCCCTCCTCGCCCGTGACCCGGTGGCCGTGCCGCTCCAGGTGGTCCATGGCGTCGAGGGCGCCGGCCCCGGGCAGCACGCGCCCCGCCTCGGCCCGCATCTCGGCGGCCGTCCGGTGGAACTCGCTCCAGGCCCAGGCGTAGGCCTCGTCCAGGTCGACGTCGGCGCCGGTGTGGTGGCGTACGGCGAGCCGGTAGCGGTCCCGGCCGACGGCGTCCGGGGTGTCGGCGGTGGCGGGGGCGTAACTGTCGCGCAGCCAGCTGCGGAACTCGGCGACGGCGGCGGTGGCCTGGCTGGCGGCCGCGTCCAGGTCGCCGCGCAACCGGTCGGGGCCGGGGGCGACGAAGTCGCCGAACCACCCGGCGCCGGTGCCCGCCCGCTGGTCGGTGGCCTCACCGGTCCAGGCGGTGAGCTGGTCGATCACCACGGCCGCCTGGCGGGGCGCGGCGAACAGGCCCCGGGCCATCCCCTCGGTGAGCGTCGCCCGGTAGCCGTCGAGCGCGGCGGGCACGTTGCGCAGCCGCCCGGCCACGGCCGCCCAGTCGTCGTCGGTGACGGTCGGCATGTAGGTGAAGATCTCCCGCACGTGGTGCACGTGCGCGCCGATGTTGCGCAACTGGCGGAAGTTCTCGCCCGCGTCGTGCAGGGCGAGTTCGGCGGTGAGGCGCTCCCGCAGCAGCCGGGCGCAGGCCCGGTCGGCGGGGTCCTCGGTGGCGGGTGCGGTGTCGAGCGTACGGAGGGTGCGCCGGGCGATGTCGGCGAGTGCCTCGAAGCCGTCCGGGGAGAGGTCCGGCTGCCGTTCGTCGCCGGGGTTCAGGCCCAACCAGGCGGCCTCCAGCGGGTCGTGTGCGGCCACCTGGTCGAGGTGGTGGTCGGCGATGGTGCGCGGGGTGATCTTTTCATCTGCCATGCGGCCATCCTGGCGCACCGTCAGAACACACCGCCGCCCGGGTGTCAGGGCCTCAGCAGTCCGCCCACCCACCAGTCGTGCGGCCGGCCGTCGTTGGCGTAGTCACGGTTGCGCAGGGTCCCCTCGACGGTGAAGCCGAGCTTCTCGGCGACGGCACGCGAGCCGGTGTTCCCGACCATGGCCCACCACTCGATGCGGTGCACGTCGATCGTGGCCCAGCCCCAGTCGCACAGGGCCCGGGCGGCCTCCACCGAGTACCCGCGCCCGCGCTGCTCCTTGACCGCCCAGTAGCCGAGCTCCCAGACGCCGCGCCGCCTGAGGCTCAGGCCGTACAGGCCGACCAGGGCTCCGGTGTCCTTGCGGAACGCGCCGAGGGTGTAGTCCTTGTCCCCCGCCCACTGGGCGGGCAGCCGCTCGCCGACCAGGTGCTCCGCGTCCGCACGCCGGTAGGGCACCGGCACCGGGGTGAAGAACTGGATGTCCTTGTCCTGGCAGGCCTCGTACACCGCGTCCACGTCGGCGGGCGTGAAGGCCCGGAGCAGCAGACGGTCGGTCTCAAGCGTCACTGGATCCATCGCGGCAGTATGACCACCGTCGGCAAGCGGCGGCCAGTGATTTTCCCGACCGGGCACCGCCCCTCACCGCACCCGGGCCGGTCGACGGCCTCAGCCCGTGGGCATGCCGATCTGGTCGCGTTCCAGGGCGGAACGCAGCTCCGCGAGGGCCTGCGCGGCGGCCGCCACGGGGGACGTCTTGAGCGCGTCCGTGGTCAGCTCGGCCAGGCGCTCGGTGAAAGTCCCTTCCGCCGCGTCGACCAACTCCCGGCCTTCGTCGGTCAGTTCCAGCAGTGACGACCGGCGGTCCGAGGGGTTCGGCACGCGGGCGACCCAGCCCTGCCGCTCCAGGCGGTCGACGCCCTTGCTGGTGGACCCGATACCGACGGCGAACTCGGCCGCCAGGTCCGCCACCCGGGCCCGGGGGTGGTCGCGGAGGTGGCGCAGGAACTCGAACTGGGACGTGACGATCCCGTGCCGCTCGCGGAGACGGTCGTTGAGGGCGTTGTACAGGCGCGTCTCGCATCGGACGAGGTCGGCGAAGAAGCTCGGGAGGTCGACCGTCTCGCCGGTCACTTTAGATGCCATGGCATATAGTCTACGTTAGATGCCTCGGCATATAGTGCCGAAGAAGCCACTTGCGACAGGAGCAGCCACCATGAGCAAGGAACAGCGCGCACAGGTCGACGCGATGCTGCGGCAGCCCCGGCCCGACGGCCCCCAGTCGGTCGAGGAGATCCGGGTCGGATTCGAAGCGCTGATGGCCCGGATGATCGTCCCGGACGGCCTTCGCACCACGCGGACGACGCTCGGCGACCGGCCAGCCCTGTACGTCGAGCCGGGCGACGAGCTGGGCGAGGGGACACGCACCGGGACGATCCTGTACTTCCACGGCGGCGGCTGGGTGTTCGGCTCCCCCGAGACGGCGATGTCGCTGACGGGGAACCTCGTGGCCAGGACCGGGTTCAGGGCGTACTCGCTGGACTACCGGCTCGCCCCCGAGCACCCGTTCCCGGCCGGGATCGAGGACGCGCTGGGCGCCTACCGCGCCCTCCTCGACAGCGGCGAGGACCCTGCCGGCATCGCGTTCGCCGGGGACTCCGCCGGGGGCGGCCTCAGCGTCACCACCTGCCTCGCCGCCCGCGACGCCGGCCTCCCGCTGCCCGCCGCGATCGTGGCCTTCTCCCCCGGCCTCGACGCCACCAGGACGGGCGAGAGCATGGACACCAAGGCGGGCATCGACCCGATCTTCACCCGCGAGAACCTGGAACACACCGGGGCCATGTACCTCGCGGGAACCGACCCGCACCAGCCCCTGCTCAGCCCCGCCGTCCTCGCCGACCTGACGGGCTTCCCGCCGATGCTCCTCCAGGCGGGCACCAACGAACTGCTCCTGGACGACTCCACCCGCATGGCCGCCCGCGCCCGCGCGGCCGGAGTGGACGTGGTCCTCGACATCACCGCCGACGTACCCCACGTGTTCCAGTCCTTCGCCGGCGTACTCGACGAGGCCGACCAGGCGCTGGACCGCGCGGCCCTCTTCCTTACACAGCACGTGCAGAATTCTGACTCCGCGGCCGGGTCCGCCCAGTAGAGCTCGGAGCCCTCCGGTCCGTACGGTCGCGACTCGGCCCGGCCGTCATGGTTGTGAAGGTTCTCGGCCTCCGTGTCATACGGGCAACCATGCGACCTGTGACTCCGTCCCCGGTCTCGGCCGGATGGCGCAGCTTCGGATCCTCACAGTTGTGACAGATCCTCGCGATCGCGGTGCCGCCTCTCGATGCGGTCGACCGGCGCTCTCAGGGCGGGTGAGGTCAGTTCCAGGTTGCGGTTGTCGCGCCCGGCGAGCATGTGGTCGAGCCAGCGTTCGTACCAGGCCAGGAAATCCGTGGCCGACGAGACGTTGGGGCCCCAGAAGCCGTCAGCGTTTCCGGTGACGACGCGGCCCGCCAGGGGACCTGTGATGCCGAGAAGCACCAGGTCGGAGCACCCCGCCTCGATGATGTGCAGGAACAGGTCACTTCGGTGAGACGGGCCGCCGGCGAACGTGAACCCCCGAGGGCGGCCGGGCTCCCCGTGGGGGTCCATCGTGAAGAGCCGACATGACTGCAGAGGCAGCAGGCCATAGAAAGGCGATGCCCCGCCCCCGCCCAGCATGGTCAGGAAGCTGCGGTAGGGGTCGGGCAGTTCGATGTGGCGGTCGGCCTCGAACTCGGCGACCTTCGCGTCCGGCAACGGGGGTTTGAGGCGGAACCCGTGCTTCTCTTCACCGAAGGAGTAGCTTCGCAGCGCGGCATAGGGCACCTTGGCGAGCTTGCGTCGGATACGGGCGATCCGGGAGTCCATGTGAACTCTTCTCTCTGTCCTCCGCAAACTACCTGCCGTGGACAGTGATTCTCAATCCCGTGTCAGTTCGACCAGTCGGATGACATCGCGCCTGAGAACTGGCACAGGATCCGAGCTTGCCGTTTAACCTCAAGCCGTGTTCGACTCCGTCAGCCATGTCGGTGCGTGCTGCTATCTCTGGCAGCGTGACCAGCGACGACAAAAGCGCCAACCCGCAGAGGTACAACATCGTGCTCGGCCCGGAGAACGGCCCCCACGCCTGTCCGTGCTGTGGCTATCTGACGATGGAATCACGTGGGGTGAACGAGACCTGC
>NZ_JBSFJC010000268.1:0-4677 GCF_053597855.1 Kitasatospora sp. NPDC001225 | reverse complement strand
AAGCTAAGCCTTACAGCGCCGATGGTACTGCAGGGGGGACCCTGTGGGAGAGTAGGACGCCGCCGAACAATTCTTCAGAAGAACCCCCATCCGGGACCCGGATGGGGGTTCTTCGCGTTTTCAGGGCCTCTTCGCGTTTCCGGGCCGGCTGCGGGGCGGAGCGACGGTCAACGCGCGCGGTAGGCCAGAGCTCCCGGCTGGTTGACTCTCCCATCGTGGGAGAGCCGAGGGTGGGGCACATGCACGTCGACGACAGGGTGCTGTGGAGCATCGGAGAGGTCGCGGGGAAGACCGGGCTGTCGGTGAAGCTCATCCGGCACTGGTCCGATCTCGGCCTCGTGCCACCGGCCCGACGCACGGCCGCCGGGTACCGGGTCTACGACGCGGAGTCCGTGGCCCGCCTGGAGCTGGCACGGACGCTGCGGGACCTCGGGCTCGGCCTGCCGGCTATCCGCGAAGTCCTCGACCGGGAGCACACCTTGGCGGAGGTGGCCGCGGTCCACGTCGACGTGCTGGAGACGAGGATCCGCCTGCTGCGCGCGCAACAGGCGGTCCTGCGCTCCGCCGCCCGTCGCGAAACCACTGCCGAAGGACTCGCCTTCATGAACCGCACCGCCCGACTGTCCGCTGCCGAACGCCGGAAGACCATCCACGAGTTCGTGACCGGGACGCTCGTCGGCCTGGACGTACCGACCTACCGCAGCGGCCTGCTGGCCGCCACCCCGGAGCTGCCCGACGACCCCACGGACGCGCAGGTCGACGCCTGGATCGAACTGGGCGAGCTGGTGGCCGATCCCGAACTGCGGGCCGCGATGCGGCGCATGGCGCAGTACGCGGCCGAACACGCCCCCGGCGAGCACGATGACGCCACACTCCAGGAGGCACGGCGGGTCACCGACTACTGGACGGGGCGGGTGGACGAGGCCGTCCGCGACGGGATCGCGCCGGACTCGCCCGCGGCGGAACCCGTTGTCGCGGCCGTCGTCGAGAAGTGGCTCCCCACCCAGACGCGGACCGTCGACGGGGTCCGCACCGACGGCGCGCCGGCCCGGAGCCTGCTGCTCGAACAACTCGGCATCGTCTCCGTCCCGTGCGTCGAGCGGTACTGGCAGCTGCTCTGCCTCATCAACGGCCAACCGGCGCGGCCGAGTCTGGAGACGGCGGGCAACTGGCTGAAGACCGCCCTGCGTGCCAATCCCGAACCCGGACGCCGCGCCGCCGAACTCGACGCGCTGTACGACTCCGGAGCCGAGGCCTGGGAGCCGGTGGGTCTGATCGCCGCCTGCGAGCGAGTCCTCCAGGCCGTGGGTGACCTCGTCAGCGCCGTCGACCCGAGCCGCCTCGACGGGCCGACGCCGTGCGCCGACTGGGACGTCCGCGCCTTGCTGGACCACCTGGTCTGGGAGAACCTGATGTGGGCCGGCCTGGCGGACGGGAGGCCCCGGTCCGATGCCGCCGCGGATCACCTGGGCGGTGATCATGTCGCGGCGTTCCGGACCGCCGCCCAGCGGACGCTCACGGCCTTTCGCCGGCCCGGCATGCTCGACCGGCGGTACGGGCCGGCGCCGGGCCGACGTCTCGTCGAGCAGCTGGTCATCGAAATGCTGGTCCACGGTTGGGACTTGGCCGAAGCCATCGGACACCCGCGCGACCTGGTCCCGGACATTGCGACGGTGGCCGTGCCCGTGGTGCGGGAGATCTACGCGGGCCTGCCGCGGACGGAAGGCGGCTCCTTCGCCCCGTCCCGGCCCGCGCCCCACGGCGCGACCGCCCTCGACCGCCTGGCCGCCCACCTCGGTCGCGCCGTCGCCTGAGCAACGGCGGGGGTGGACAAGACCCCGCCCGCTCGTCGGGGGCCAATGAGCGGGCGGGGATCAGCGGCAGGGCTCGTGCTCGCTGGTGGGCTCCGCGAACAGCGCTGCGGGTGCTGCGAGTTCGGTCAGTGCCAGCCGGTTCGGTGCGCGATCCACGTCCGGCCGATGGCGGCCATGGAGGCCTGGTAGCCGCGCAGGTACGGCACTCCCGGCGGGGCCGGGAGCCTGGAGTTCAGCTCCCAGTAGCCGGCCTGGGCCACCGCGAAGGAGGTGATCGCGTCCGGCGGGGCGGCAGCCCACGAGGCCACGGGTGCGAGCAGGGCTTCGGCCTGGGCCGGGGTGTGGCCCGCGCGGATCAGCTGGGTGACGAGGAAGGCCGGGTCGATCCAGGCGGCGCCCTGGTGGAGGTAGGCCCAGTCGATGGCGAGGGCGTCGTCACCGCGCATGAGCATGTTGTCGGCGCGCAGGTCCGCGTGGAGGAGGCAGACCCCGGCGGATGCGGCGTGCCAGTCGTGCTCGACGGCCGCGAGCTGCTCGACGTGCCGGGTGGACCACGGGTCGAGCTCGGCCTGCTGGTCGGCGAGAGCCCGCCAGCTGCGGGAGCCGCCCCCGAGGACGGAGACGATGGACGGGGCGTCGGGGATCGGCGACGGGCTGACCGCCCTGGGGAGTCGGTCGAGCAGCCGGACGACGGCGGGGAGGTCGGCCGACCCGGGGCCGAGGTCGGGGTGGCCGCCGTCGACGTCCTCGAAGGCCATCAGCAGCCATCCGCCGGCCTCCCAGGAGACGAGCATCCTCGGCACCGGGACCTGCCGGGTCAGGCTTCGGTTGATGGCTGCCTCGGCGGCGTACCTCCCGTGGACGGGGTGGTCGGTGGCGGCGCCCTTGAGGAAGACGGCCCGGCCGTCGGCAAGGGTCGCGCGGACCGCGAGGCCAGGGCTGAACCCGCCGGCCTGGGTCCGGGCGCCGGTGACCGGTGCGCCGAGGTGGGTCTCGACGGACTCCTGTGCCGGGACGGGGAGTTCATCCCAGGACGGCCTCACGGAGGTAGCGGTGAAGGGATCGTTCGGGGTCACGGTGACTTCCTGCGGCAGAGACAGGGGGCGGGATGGCGGTATCGCCGTCCCGCCCCCGTCGCGTGGTTCAGATGAGGTGGTCGAACTCGCCGGCCTTGGCGCCGAGGAGGAAGGCGCGGAGCTTCGTGGTTGTGGTGGTGACGATGACGGAAGGGTCGTCCGACTCACGGAGGAAGCGGACGTCGTTTCCTTCGGCGGCCAGCTCAACGCACGTGCTGCCGCCATCGGCGTTGCTGAAGGATGACTTCTGCCAGGCCAGGTGGGACATCGGGTGCCTTTCAGTGCTGGAGTTCATAGAGAATGTGTTGAAGGAGCCCCCAGGAGTCGCGAGAGCTGTCACGCCTGGGCTTGCTGGCATCAACAGCAGGTAGTGCGAGATCCCGGGCCTCTTGGAACTTTTGGTGGTACGCCGCCACGTCATCGGGATCGCCAAGGTGGACCGCCCGCTTCGGTCCATCCAGGATGATGGTTGAGAGGTCCGTGCACCCGGGGTCGCAGATCAGGAACGCGCCAGCGTATGGCGCCCTCCCGGGGGCATCGAACGGCAAGATCTCGATCGTGACATTGGGGAGTTCTGCCATGTCTACGAGATGGTGGAGCTGGTCGCGCATCACGAGCCTGCCAGCGAATTGCATCCGGAGTGCTGCCTCATGGATGACGTACCGAAACTGTCGCTGCTTGCTGTCGGTCATGATGCGTTGACGTTGTAGGCGGAACTCAACGGCCGTGGCAACGTCCCAACGGCCATCCTTGTAAGCGCCCTTGTAGATGGCCTCGACGTAGCCTGGAACCTGGAGCGTTCCCGGAATGTACAGGGAGTCGAAGACAGCGAAGGATTCTGCTCGGTCTTCGGCCTCTGCCAGGTCCAGGGCGAGAGCCGGAACCCGCCCCTTGAATGCGCTCCACCAGCCCTTCCCGTCACTCGCTCCGAGAGCGTGCAGCAGCGCGATGTAGGTCTCATCCGTGCACCCGTAGCCTTCGAGCAAGACCGAGAGCCGCTCCGGGTCGAGCGCCGTTCGAGCTGCCTCGATGTGGCTCAGCTGCGGGCCCGCGATGCCGATGAGGGCGCCGGCGTCCTTGACCGCCAGGCCTGCGGCCTCGCGCAACCTTCTCAGCTCAGCGCCGAACCGCCGCTGTCGCTCGCTGATTTGGGTCCTGAGTGCCAAGGGGGGTTCCTTCCGTGTCGGGCCAGTCTCCACCCACACGAGTGAGCTTAGCCAAGTTGGGGGAGACATCTCGGCGATCAGGTTGCACGCGTGTGACCGACGGTCCTACTCTCAGTGTTGCACCGATCACATGACGGAGTGTCTGCTTCGTCGATTCCCCTCTTCCTCCCTTGGGGTCTCTCATGCGTGCCTGCAACCTTCCGGACTGGTCCACCGCTCGTTCCGAGCTCTCCGACCTCCTCGTCTCGGCCGGGTGGCGACCCTCCGTCATCTCCGACGCCGAACTCGCCCTCCACGAAGTCTTCGTCAACGCCTGGCGGCACGGGGGCACCCTTGCCCCCATGGTCGTGCTGGCCCTCACCGGCCACCGTCTGCGGGTCTCGGTCGCGGACAACAACCCGATCTTCCCCACCGTCCACCTCCCCACGGACCCGCTCGCCTCCTCCGGCCGGGGCCTCTTCCTCGTCCGTGCCCTCACCCACCGCCTCGGCGCCGAGCCCCGCAAGACGGGCAAGGTCGTCTGGTTCGAGTGCGCCCTGAAAGCGCCTGGTTGTATCCCTGGCATAGCCGGGAGGAATTCGGAGGTTATTCCTGGGCCCAATGGCTTACCTGGCGTCGAAA
>NZ_JBSFJC010000267.1:0-4691 GCF_053597855.1 Kitasatospora sp. NPDC001225 | reverse complement strand
GGGCCGGCCCGCCGCCGGACCGGGGGCGCGGCCGGACCGCGTTCCCGTCCTGCGCCCCGTCCTCGCCGTGGGCGGCGGGGCGGCGGCCGGCCTCGCGCTGATCCGCGGGTCGGCGCTGAGCAGGCAGCTGGTGGCGCTCGGCGGGGTCGCCGTCGCGACGGTCGCCGTCGTCCGGACGGCATGGCGCCGAGCGGTCGAGCGGACCAGGGAGCTGTCCGGGTCCGGCACCGGCCGGCACCCGCTGCGGGAGGTCGTCGGGCCGCACCGCCGGCGCCTCTACCGGGCCTCCGCGCTCTCGGTCGCCTGCCAGGTCTCGGAGATGGCGCTCGGCACCTTCCTCGGCTGGACCGCCCTGGTCCTCATCAAGGGCGAGGCCGCGCCGCTGGTCCGCTTCGGGCTGACCACCGCCACCTCCCAACTCTGGGGCCTGGCAGGGCTGGTGACCGTCGCCTGCGCCGCCGTGGCAGGCCTCTCGTACGCCTCGAACCTCCAGTGGCGCGGGCTCGGCCAGGACATCGAGCACGACTGGCGGAGCCGCACCTACGCCCATGTGCAGCACCTCGAACTGGGGCAGCTGGAAGGCGAGCGGACCAGCCGGATCGCCGGCGTGCTCACCGACGACGTCCGGCAGCTGGGCAGCTTCTTCGCCACCTCGGCCAACGATGTGCTGCAACTGGGCACCAGCCTGGCCCTGTTGGTGCCGGCGTTCCTGCTGCTGGCCCCGCAGATCGCCTGGATCGCGTTCCTGCCGATCCCGGTCATCGCCTGGCTGTCGCTCCGCTACCAGGACAGGGCCGCGACCGACTACGCCGTCTCCGGCGAGCGCCGGGCCAGGCTGCACAGCCAGCTGGTGAACACCCTGGAGGCCGGCGCCACGGTCAAGAGCTTCTGCACCGAGGACTACGAGGCCGAGCGCATCGACCGGCTCAGCGGGGAAGCCCAGGAGAGCAACCGGCAGACCGACCGGGGCACGATCCGGCACGCCGAGGTCGTCCGGGTCTGCACGACGAGTTCGATGGCCGGCACCCTGCTGCTCGGCGGCCGCTCGGTGCTCGACGGCACCCTGCGGTTCGAGGTGTTCAGCCCGCTGATCGGGCTGCCGCAGATGGTGATGCTGCGGATGAACCGGCTCGGCGGCATCGTCGACCAGTACCAGCGCACGCTCGCCGCCTACGACCGGGTCCACCGGCTGGAGGCCCTGCCCGTCGAGACCGAGGGCACCGGGGGAGCGCTCGACGTCGAGACGGTGAAGGGCGAGATCGTCCTCGACGGCGTGACCTTCGCCTACCCCGGACGGCCGCCGGTCCTGGAGGACCTCTCGCTGACCATCCCCGCCGGGCAGGTCACCGCCCTCGTCGGCGCCACCGGCTCCGGCAAGACCACCGTCGCCAAGCTGCTGATGCGCTTCCAGGACGCGGAGTCCGGCAGCGTGCTGCTCGACGGGCGGGACGTGCGCGACCTGCGCCGGCGCGACCTGCGCCACGCGATCGGGTTCGTCGCCCAGGACGCCTTCCTCTTCGACGGCACCATCGCCGACAACATCCGCTACGGCAGTTTCGGCGCCTCGGACGAGGCCCTGGTGGAGGCGGCCACGATGGCCGAGGCCCACACCTTCATCGCGACGCTGCCGGACGGCTACGACACGGTGATCGGCGAACGCGGCGCCGCCCTCTCCGGCGGCCAGCGGCAGCGGATCGCCCTGGCCCGCGCGATCCTCAAGGACGCGCCGGTCGTCGTCCTCGACGAGGCCACCTCGGCCGTCGACAACGAGACCGAGGCCGCCATCCAGCGCACGCTCCGGGTCTTCGCGGCCGACCGCACGATGGTCGTGATCGCCCACCGGCTCTCCACCGTCCGCCACGCGGACCGGATCTACGTCATGGACAAGGGCGGTGTCGTGGCCGAACAGGGCACCCACGACGAACTCATCGCCCGGCACGGACTCTACGCATCCCTCTGGCAACTCCAGGCCGGCGAACTCGCCGCCTGACCGCACCAGGCCGCTCCGCTTGCCGACAGCGTGATGCCACCCACCAGGCCGCTCCGCTTGCCGACAGCGTGACGCCACCGACCAGGCCGCTCCGCTCGCCGACAGCGTGACGCCACCCACCAGGCCGCTCCGCCCGCCGACAGCGTGACGCCACCGCAGTCGGCGCGTCCTGCGCGCCTGCCCGCCCACACTCTTCCGGAGGTCTTCCCATGTCCCGTCGCGACGGCGACGTCCTTCCCCTGACCGGGGCCCAGCGCGAGATCTGGCTCGCCGAACAACGCTCCCGCACACCGATCCCCGGCTACCGCGTCGGCGAGTGCCTGGAGATCCACGGGCCGGTCGACGCCGGGCTGTTCGAGACGGCGCTGCGCCGGGTGGTCGACGAGGTCGACGCCCTGCACGTGACCTTCGTCGACGACGGCGAGGGCCCGCGCCAGGTCCTCCGCGAGACCTGGGACTGGGCACCGGCCCACCTGGACCTCAGCGGGGAGCCCGAACCCCGTGCGGCGGCCCTGGAGTGGATGGAGCGGGACCTGCTGCGCCCGCTGGACCTCGCGCGCGACCCGCTGTTCGGCCACGCGCTGGTCAGGCTGTCGCCGACCGAGTACCTCTGGTACCTGAACTACCACCACGTGGTGCTGGACGCGATCAGCAGCTCGATGGTCCGCGGGCGGGTCGGCGAGGTGTACTCGGCGCTGGCCGACGGCGGCCCGGTGCCGCCGTCCCCGTTCGGCCCGCTGCGGGACCTGGTCGACAGCGACGCCGCCTACCGCGCGTCGGCGGGCTTCACCGCCGACCGCGACTACTGGACGGAACGATTCGCCGACCGGCCGGAACCGACCCGGCTGACCCGCACGGCCCCGACCGACCCGGACCGCGCGCTGCGGCTGGCCGAGGAGCGGGAACTGCGGCGCCCGGACGCGCTGCGCGCCGCGGCGGCGAGGACCGGCGTCCGCTGGTCCCGCCTGGTGGTCGCGGCGGCGGCGCTCTACGCGCACCGGCTGACCGGAACGCGGGACGTGGTGCTCGCCCTCCCCGTCACGGCCCGGCGGTCCGCCGACCGCGACCTGACGGCGGTGCCCGGCACGATGTCCAACGTGGTGCCCCTGCGGCTGACCGTACGACCGGACATGCCGTGGGGCGACCTCGTCGCCCAGGCGGCGCGGGAGGTCGAGGCGGCCGTCGCGCACGAGCGGTACCGCAGCGAGGACCTGCTGCGGGACCTCGGGGCCCCCGGCAGCATCGGGACGGCGTTCCCGCTGATCGTCAACATCATGGCGTTCAACTCCCGGCCGACCTTCGCCGGGCACCCCGCCTCCGTGCACCACTTCGTGTCGGGGTCGACCAGCGACCTGGCCGTCTGGGTGTTCGACTACCGGGACGGCAACCCGCCGCTGCTCAGGCTGCACGGCTCGCCCGAGGCGTACGGCGCGGACGACCTCGCCGCCCACCAGCGGCGGCTGATCGCCCTGCTCGACGCCGTCGCGGACTGCGACCCGGGCGAGCCGCTGAGCCGGATCGATCTGCTCACCGCCGAGGAGCACCGCGAGGTGGCGGCCCTCGGCACCGGGCCGACGGCGGAACTCCCGGCCGAGACCCTCCCGGAGCTGTTCCGGGCCCAGGTGGGGGCGACGCCGGACGCCGTCGCGGTGGTGGGGCCGGAAGCGTCGCTGACGTACGCGGAGCTGGACGCGCGGGCGAACCGGCTGGCGCACGCCCTGATCGCCCGGGGCGCCGAGCCGGAGCGGTTAGTGGCGGTGGCGCTGCCGAGGTCGGCCGAGCTGGTCGTGGCGATCCTCGCGGTGCTGAAGACCGGCGCGGCCTACGTCCCGGTCGATCCCGAGTACCCGGCCGCCCGGATCGCCCACCTGCTCGACGACGCCCGCCCGGCCCTGGTGGTGACCGACACCCTCAGCGCGGGGCGGCTGCCGGGGGAGGGCTCCGTCGACCGGCTGGTCCTCGACGACCCGGCGACGGCCGACCTGGTGAACGGCCAGTCGCCGGCCGACCCGATGGCGGCCGTCGACCCGGGCCACCCGGCGTACGTCATCCACACCTCCGGCTCCACCGGCCGGCCCAAGGGCGTGGCGCCGACCCACGGCGGCCTGCTCAACCTGCTCACCGACCTCCGGCAGGTCCACCTCCCGCCGGTGACGGGTGACCAGCCGCGGCTGCGGGTGGCCCTGACCACGTCGGTGTCCTTCGACGCCTCGTGGAACCAGCTGCTCGCCCTGTTCGCGGGCCACGAGCTGCACGTCCTGGACCACGGGACCTGGACCGACCCCGACGCCTTCGTCGGCTACGCGGCGCGCCACGGGCTGGACTACGTCGAAGCCACCCCGTCCTACCTCCAGGTCCTGGTCGCCCACGGGCTCCTGGGCGACGGGAACCGGCGCCCGGCGGTGGTCGCGGCCGGCGGCGAGGCCGTCCCGGAGCGGCTGTGGGCGGAACTGCGGGCGGCGGACGGGGTGTCCTGCCTCAACCTCTACGGACCGTCCGAGTGCACCGTCAACCCGGTGGTCGCCTCCGTGGGGTCGAGCCCGCTCCCGGTCATCGGCCGGCCCGCCACCAACGTCCGGCTCCACGTGCTCGACGGCGCCCTGCGGCCGCTGCCGGCCGGCACGCCCGGCGAGCTGTACATCGCCGGGCCCGGCCTGGCCCGCGGCTACCTGAACCGGCCGGGCCTCACCGCCGGGCGGTT
>NZ_JBSFJC010000266.1:0-4696 GCF_053597855.1 Kitasatospora sp. NPDC001225 | reverse complement strand
GCCCGGGCCCGGGCCGGACGACGGTGTGGGGCTGCTCGTGCTGACGAGCCTGCTGGACGCCCAGCCCCACCTCGGTGGCGGGGTGCGGTTCCCGGACTCCTCCTACCGGCGGTTGCTGGCGAACATCGAGCGCTCTCCCGTCCGCCGGTGGCGGGTAGCCGCGGCGCTTCCCCCCGGGGTACGGGTGCCCCGGTGGCGTGCGGCCTCGCTGTTCCCCGTCTCGGCCGAGCGGCTCCGTGCCGACCTGGCCCGCCGGGGCTGGGACGGCGAACTGCTCGGCCCGGTCGCTCCCGACCCCGCCGTGACCGGCGGAGCCGAGCGCTGCTGGTGGCTCGGCGTGCCCCCGTTGGAGGGGCCGTCCGACGGGCGGCGGGCCCTGGTCCTCCGGGAGTCGCCCGGGTGCCGGCTCCACGGCCTGGTCGAAACCGCCCCCGGGCCGGAGGACCCGGCAGTGGAACAGCCCGACTTCCGCGTGCGGGCGGTGCTGTCCCGCCCGTCGCCGCCACCGGACGCCGTCCTGCACGCACTGCTCGGCGGTGACGTGCGGTTCTCCTGGCTGCTGCCGCCCCGGGAGACCGTGCGGAAGGCCGGGCGGGCCGTGGACCCGGTCGCCTTCGCGGAGCGGGTCGCCCTGCTCGCCCTCGCGGAACTGGCCAGCCGGCCGTACCCGAGGACCGGGCCGCCACCGGCCGGCACCGGCTGACCCCGACCGCCCCCGGCCGCTTCCGACCGACCTCAAGGACCGTGATGCTCACCGAACTACCGCCCCGGCACCGCCCGGACCACCTCCGTGCCGCGTGCGTCATCCTCGACGGGCAGGACCGGGTCCTGCTCACCGAGCCGCGGTCGGCCGACGAGCGGCCCGGCCTGCCCTGGGCCGTCGTGCCGTCGGGCAGCACCGCTCGGGAGACCGCCGCGGCCGTGGCCCGCCACGCCTGCCGCCAGCGCGTGGCCCCGACCCGGCTGCGCTACCTCACCGAACTCCACCTCCCGCCCGGCCCCCACGGGGAGGCGCCCCACGACCTGCGGGTGTTCGTCCACCGGTACGCGGGCGCCTCCCGGCGTACCGCACCCGGCCCGGACCTGCGCTGGAGCCCGGTGGCATCCGGTACCGGGGAGGGCGCCGGACTCGACGCGGCATCCGCGTACTGCGTCGGCGAGTTGCTGCGGCACCGCCCCGACGACGCCGCGGACGACGGCGGGATCCGTGCCGTGGCCGAGATCGAGGACGAGGCGCGGCGGCTGATCGATCCGGTCCCCGCGCTGTGGCGCAGGGACGGAGCGGCCCGCGTGGTGGTCATCGGCCCGCCCGCCGTCGGCAAGAGCACCCTGCTGAAGCGGCACACCGCCCGCGCCCCGGACACCGAGCACGTGCGGGACATCGTCCCGGTGCGCCGGGACCGGGGCCCGGGCCCGGACAACTACCTGACCCGCTACCTGCGCGGGGACGACGCCTCGGGGTTCTTCTGCCAGATGGAGACCCTGCTGCTGCGGGTCCTGCAGAACCTCCGCACCGGCGAGAGCGGCGTCATGGACCAGGACGTGCACAGCTCGCTGGCCTACGCCAAGGCGCTCCGGCTGAGCGGCGCCCTGAGCACCCAGCAGTACGAGACGTACTACCGCTACCACCACCTGATCACCTCCGCGCTGCCGCCGCCCGAGGCGGTGGTCCACCTGACCGCCCGTACCGACGTGCTGATGCGCCGGCTGCGCCGCCGCGACCGCGTCCTGGAGCGCTCGTTCACCAGCTCCTACGTGTCCCTGGTGGCCCAGTGCTTCGAGGACGTGGCCGAGGAGCTCGCCCCGCGGATCCCCGTCCACCACCTCGACACCTCCGAGCTGAACCCCGACCAGGTGCTGGCGCGCTTCGAGGAGCTGCTCCCCGCGCGCACCGGCTCCGCCGACCGAAGGACCGACCGACATGACCAAGCCCAAGGCTGACTGGCGCAATCCGGGACCCGCCCCGACCGGCGGCCCGCTCATCGACACGTTCGGCCGGGTCGGCGGCGACCTCCGGATCTCCGTGATCGACAAGTGCAATCTGCGGTGCACCTACTGCATGCCGGCCGAGGGGCTGCCCTGGCTGGAGAAGGAGGAGCTCCTCACCGTCGACGAGATCGACCGGCTCGCCCGGCTCTTCCACTCCCTCGGGGTGCGCGACTTCAAGATCACCGGCGGGGAGCCGACCGTCCGCCGGGAACTGCCCGAGATCGTGGCCCGGGTGTGCGCGCTGGAGGGGGTGGACGTCTCCATCACCACCAACGGGCTGCTGCTGGACCGCCTGGCCCGCCCCCTGCGGGAGGCGGGGCTGCGCAGGATCACGGTGTCCTGCGACTCCCTGATGAGGCACCGCTACGCCGAGATGACCCGTCGGGACGCCTTCGACAAGGTGACCGCGGGGCTGGAGGCGGCCCGCGAGGCCGGATTCGACCCGATCAAGATCAACTGTGTGGTGATCCGCGGCAGCAACGAGGACGAGGCCGTCGACTTCGCCCGCCTGGCGCGGGAAGGCGGCTACGACGTGCGCTTCATCGAGTACATGCCGCTGGACGCGGAGCGGACCTGGGAGCGGGAGAAGGTCGTCCCGGCCGCCGAGACGCTGGCGGCGGTCTCCGCGGCCTACGACCTCGCCCCCGTCGTCCAGGACGCGCCGCAGCCGGCCACCTCCTTCCGCTTCGCCGACGGGGCGCCGGGGGTCCTGGGCTTCATCCCCTCGGTGACGAAGCCCTTCTGCGACAGCTGCAACCGCATGCGGACCACGGCCGAAGGAGCCTTCCGCGTCTGCCTGTTCGCGCTGGAGGAGACCGACCTGCGCACCGCGCTCCGCTCCGGTGCCGACGACGCCGAACTGGAACGGCTGGTCCGCGAGGCGCTCTGGCACAAGTGGCCCGGACACAAGATCAACCACCCCGACTTCGTCCGGCCCGACCGCAGCATGTCGATGATCGGCGGCTGAAGCCGTGAACGCCCGCGTGGTCTCCTTCACCTGGGGCCGGGGGCTGGGCCACGTCTCCCGCCAGATCGCCGTCCACCGCGAACTGCGCGGGCTGGGCCGGGACTCCCTGCTGCTGACCGAACGGCCCCAACGGCTGATCGAGGACTACGGCTTCGCCCAGACCGTCCTGCCCACCGACGCCGACAGCCTGGTCGGCGAGCCACTGCACGGGACCGGCCCCGCGGTGGACCACGGTCTCGCCCGGGCCATGGTCGCCTGGGTGCTGCGGCCGGACGACGTGGTGCTGCACGACGTGACGGTGCAGCGGGAACTGTACGACCAGGCCGCCCGGCTGGGCTGCCCCCAGTTCCTGGTGCACCGCTTCCAGCGCAACCGCCCCGACCCGCCCCACTGGGTCTCCCGCCACACGCCCGCCATCGGCACGATCTACCTGCTGGGCGAGCCCGGACCGGAGGAGACCGTCCACGGGGTGCGCGTGCTGGGGGTGCCCCACGTCGTCCGACCGCTGCTCGACGACCGGTCGCCCTGGCCCGAGGACACCCGCGCCCTCCGGGTCGCGGTGGTGGCCGGCGGCGGCGGGCACGACGACGCGCCCGGATTCCTCACGGCCGCGCTGCACGGCATCCGCGCGTTCACGCGCGGACGCCCCGCCGGCGTCGACGTCCTGGTGCTCACCGGCCCGCACTTCGACGGCGCCGTCCTCGTGCCACCCGGCCTGCCCGGGCCGGTGCGGGTCCGCCCGTACCTGGGGCCGTCGTACGACGTGTACCGGCACGCCGACGCCGCGATCACCCACGCCGGGTACAACACCGTGCAGGAACTGGTCCGTTCCGGCGTGCCGGTGGTGGCCGTCCCCGGCGTCCGCGACTTCGACGACCAGCGCGTCCACCTCAAGGCCGCCGACAGCCCCAATGTGGTGGTCGCCGACGCCGAGGAGCACGCCATCGCCCGGGCCCTGGCCGAAGCCCTGAACGGCCCGTCCGGCACCCGGGCCCGGCCGGCCGCCACCCCCATCCGACAGGCGGACGGCGCCGCCCGGATCGCCCGCGACCTGGTCGCCGCCACCTCCCGCGGCAGCGGCGCGGGGGCGCCGTGACGCCCGGACACCGCCCCCGCTCGACGCGGTCGATGTCGAGCTGACCACCGAATCCTGCCCTCAGGGGAGTTGATCTTCCTCGGCTTCAGAAAAATGCCCCGTGGCAGCCGTGCACGTCACCGTGTGGGACGACCGCGACCGGGCCAGCGGAGGCCGCACGCCCAGGGACTCGCCGCCGTCAACGCCGCCCTGCGGGAGTTCTGGGGCTGACCCGGTTCCGCACCGGCTACCGGTCCCGCCCCGCGGCCGCGGGCCTACCAGCCGACTTGCGGACTGCCGGACCAGGGGCGGTGATAGGAGGGGGAAGAACAGCGAACCCGCCCGCGGGCCGTCCGGCCCAGGAGGAACCATGTCGCACCACAAGTCGAACAAGGACGTCGAGGGCGACCCCGACACCGGCCACGGCCGCGGCCTGCCGCGACGCCCCGACGAGGCCGAGCTCGAGGAGCGCACCGAGGAGGACCGCGAGGAGGTCGGCCTGGCGCCCGACGCCGACGAGGCCGACGAGGACGGCAGATAGGAGCAGGGCCTGGTGAGCCGCCCGCCCCGGTGGTGGTCGGCGTCCTGCGCATGCTCCCGGCCGACCGACCTTCGGCGGCGGCTGGTTCTTCCTGGTCGCCTCCGAGGCGATCACCGTGGACGGC
>NZ_JBSFJC010000265.1:0-4729 GCF_053597855.1 Kitasatospora sp. NPDC001225 | reverse complement strand
TCTGGCGTTGACTTTTGGCACGCTGTTGAGTTCTCAAGGAACGGACGCTTCCTTCGGACCGCCTTCCAGCGGACCCTCCGGGCTTCGTTCTTTCGCGTTTCCAGCTTATCAGATGTTTTCCGCTCCGTTTTCCGGAGTTTCATTCATCGGATTCACTTTCCGCTTTGCCGCCCCGGTCTCCCGCGGCGACTCCGGAACTGTACGGGCACCGGCACGTCACATGCAAATCGCCCCTGCCCGGGCTCCCGGGCAGGGGCGATCAGTGCCGATCAGGGCCGGCCGAAGCCGGCCCGAGCCGGGTCAGCGAACCTCGGTGATCTCCGGGCCGCGCGCGAACGGGTCGAGCGCGGTACCGCCGAAGCGGTTCTCGCCCTCACCGGCGGCGGCGGTCGCCCCGCCACCGTCGGCGACCATCTGGGCGTCCTCGGGAAGCTTCAGGACGATCGGGTCGCGGGGAGCCATCGGGGACTCGCCGCGCACGACGACCGTCTGCCGGAAGACCTGCTCCAGGATCCCGGCCATCTCCGGCTGCACGGCGGCCTGGCCCGAGATCACGCCGCGCAGGAACCAGCGCGGACCGTCGCAGCCGACGAACCGCACCAGCTGCACGCCCTGGGTGCCGTCCGGCAGCTGCACGGGGACCCGGGCGCGGAGGTGCCAGCCGAGCGGGCCCTCCTCCTCCTCGATGAGGCCGCCCTGCGAGGTGATGCCGTTGGCGATCTCCTCCCGGACCTCCCCCCAGATGCCCTCCGACTTCGGGGCCGCGAAGGCCTGGAGCTGGATGGCGCTGTTTCCGAGCACAAGGGTTGCCGCCACGATCGCGTCACCGGCGACCTCGACGCGCAGCTCCATGCCCTCGACGCCGGGGACCAGCAGACCCCCGAGGTCGACGCGCCCCTCCTCGGGGTTCTCCAGCTCGGAGTGGTCCCACGGACCGTCCGGCCGGGGGGCCGGCGGCAGGCCGACCCTGTCGGCCGGGTCCAGCTCGGTCACGTTCTCGCTCTCGGCGGAACCTTCGACGTCATCGGCCGTCTCGTCGGCGCTGATGGCGTCGTCGGCGAGCTGCTCGACAGCGTCCTCGCTCTTCTGGCGACGACGGAACACGGTCACTGCCCTTCCCGGTCCAAGACCGATGCGAATGCCTGCTCGGCTTCCTGCGAGGCCGCGGGCATGCTAGACCGCGGCATGGCCGCCGGTCGACCCGAACCCGCCCTCGGCGCGTGCCGACCCAGGCAGCTCCTCCACCTCGTGGAAACGGGCCTTCTCGACCTGCTGGATCACCAGCTGGGCGATTCGGTCCCCTCGGCGGAAGCTGACCCCCTCGCGCGGGTCCAGATTGACGACGATCACCTTGATCTCTCCACGGTACCCGGCATCGACCGTCCCCGGGGCGTTCACGAGGGCAACACCGCAACGAGCTGCCAGGCCCGACCGGGGGTGGACGAAGGCCGCGTAGCCGTCCGGCAGGGCGATGGCGATGCCGGTGGGCAGCATGACCCGCTCGCCGGGGGCCAGCTCCGCGTCGACGGTGGTGCGCAGGTCGGCACCGGCGTCCCCGGGCTGCGCGTAGGCGGGCAGCGGCAGCTCGGGGTCGATGCGCTTGATCAGGACGTCCAGCTGCGGGCGGGGGGTGTCGCTCAAGGGTTCACCTCAAAGGCTCGTGCGCGCTTCATCAGATCCGGGTCGTCGAGGACCTTCTCGATGTCCTCGGGACGACCGTGCGTGGTGAAGTGTTCCAGCTTTACCTGGATGAAGAGGGCCTGGGACCGGACGGCGACCGGCCCGTCCGGTCCGCCGATCCGCGCCTCGGCGGCGCTGTAGATCTTGCGGCCGTGCACGCCGGTGATCCAGGCGCGCAGGTGCAGCACCGAGTCGACGGGCACCGGGCTGAGGAAGTCGGTCTCCAGCCGGCCGGTCACGGCGGGGGCGTGCAGCAGCCAGTTGAGCGTGCCGAGGGTCTCGTCCATGGCGGTGGTCAGCAGCCCGCCGTGGGCCAGGCCGGGGCCGCCCTGGTGGGCGTCGCGGACGGCGAACTCGGCGGTGACGTCGAGTCCCTCGCCGGCGACCGCGTCGATCCGCAGGCCGCCGGGGTGCTGCGGGCCGCAGCCGAAGCAGTGCTCGTAGTGGGAGCCGAGCCGGGTGCCGGGGGCGGGCGCCTGGGGGTGGCGCTCCGGCAGGACGGCGTCCGGCGGCGGGGTGGTCGGGGACGGCGGTATGGCGGGCGCCGGCCGGTCGGTGGGGGTGCTGGGGGCTGTCGTACCGGTCACGGGGCCCCAGCCTACCCAGGGGTAGCGGGCCTCCGGTGGGGGTGGCGTCCCGGGCCGGACGTCAGGGCGACCACAATGGAGGCATGTACGACGAACGCCTCACGGTGCCGCGCTCCTGGTGGCTGCTCCCGATCGCGCTGGGTCTCACGTTCGCGCTGATCCTGATCCGGGTCAGCGGTCCGGCCGCGCTGATCGGACTGGTGGTCGGCATCGCCGCCGGCGCGGTCGCGATCAGCAGCTACGGCTCGGCCCGCATCCGCGTGGTCCAGGGCTCCCTGGTGGCCGGCCCGGCCCGGATCCCGGTGGACGCGCTCGGCGACGCGCAGGCGCTGAGCCCCGCCGAGGCGGCGGCCTGGCGCGGCCGGAAGGCCGATCCGCGCGCCTTCATGCTGCTGCGCAGCTACGTCCCGACGGCGCTGCGGGTCGAGGTGACCGATCCGACCGACCCGACGCCGTACCTCTACCTGTCGACCCGCTCGCCGATGAAGCTGGCGGAGGCGCTGGAGGACGCCCGGCGCGGCGCCCGCACCTGAGGCGGACCGGGCCGGGCCGCGAGGCGGTCGGGCCCGGACACGGGCCGGACGGAAGAGGCCGGACAAACGGAGAGGGACGGTTCCGCTGCTGCGGGACCGTCCCTACGACTTTGTCCTGACCGGTCGACCGGCCGACTCCGTCCTCCCGGGCCCGTCCAGACGGACGGTGCCCGGACCTGCCGTCCGGCCCCGCTGCCCGGGGCCGGAAGGAGCGGTGTACCGGTCCCGCGGGCGCAGCCGCGGGCACCGGGTCCTGTCCGCCGCGGTGCTCAGGCGCCGCAGTCCCGGCAGATCGGGTTGCCGTTCTTCTCGCTGTAGAGCTGGCTGCGGTGGTGCACGAGGAAGCAGCTCATGCAGGTGAACTCGTCCGCCTGCTTCGGCAGGACACGGACGGCGAGCTCCTCGTTCGAGAGGTCGGCACCGGGGAGCTCCATGCCCTCGGCGGCGTCGAACTCGTCGACGTCGACAGAGCTGCCGCCCTTGTCGTTCCGCCGAGCCTTGAGCTCCTCGATGCTGTCTTCGTTGAGCTCGTCGTCGGTCTTGCGTGGGGTGTCGTAGTCGGTTGCCATTTTTCGCTCTCCCCCTCCGGGTTGTGCGGTGTGTGCGGTATCTCCAGCGCACGTAACGCATGGGGGGTCGGTCTTGTGCCCGACCCGAGGCGGAGATTTTGCCTTACTTCAAGCCCTGTTACTCAATCGACACTCAGCCCGGGCTCCATCGGGGTGATCCCCAGGGCTGTGGAAGGCCTCACGCTGGGCCATCACCAGCCTTCCGGGGACCCGGTAAACCGACCACGCACAGTGAGCACAATCGGTGTGGATGTCTGGGGAATCCCTTGTCCATCAGGGATGCCGACCGATTCCGCGGACCGACCGGTGACCGGAATCCGGTCACGGACGGCGATCGACACCCCTGATCAGGTGATCACTCTCCGGGGTTGCCCGGAATCGTGGAGCGACACGGTGTGAGCTTGGTCACGTTCAGAATCATCCAGGGCAAACCGCGGGAAATCCACCCACTCCGACCGCTCGGTCCAGCATCTCAGCCGGCGTTCCTCCGGGCCTCCCGGCGTGCCAGCAGGGCGGCCTGGCGCTCCTCGAACTTCCGGGCCTGGCCGTCCAGCCCGTCGAGGAAGACGCCCAGCTCGTTCTGCGCCAGCAGGCCCTCCGGGCCGAGCCCGCCGATCTCCATCACCTTGAGGTGGCGCAGCACCGGCTGGAGCACGTCGTCGTGGTGGATGCGCAGGTTGTACACCCCGCCGAGGGCGATCTGCGCGGCGGCGCGCTCGAAGCCGGGGATGCCGTGGCCGGGCATCCGGAAGTCGGTGACCACGTCGGCGACGGCCCGCATGGCCTGGTCCGGGGCGATCTCCAGGGCGGCCTTCAGCAGGTTCCGGTAGAAGACCATGTGCAGGTTCTCGTCGTTGGCGATCTTCGCCAACAGCTGCTCGCACAGCGGGTCGCCGGCGTACCTGCCGGTGTTGCGGTGCGCGATGCGGGTGGCGAGCTCCTGGAAGGCCACGTACGCGACGGAGTGCAGCATGCTGTGCGCGTTGTCGGACTCGAAGCCCTCCGACATGTGGCTCATCCGGGCCCGCTCCAGCTCCACCGGGTCGACCGCGCGGGTGGCGAGCAGGTAGTCGCGAATGGCTATTCCGTGCCGGCCCTCCTCGGCCGTCCAGCGGTGCACCCAGGTGCCCCAGGCGCCCTCGCGGCCGAACATGGTCGCGATCTCGTGGTGGTAGCTGGGCAGGTTGTCCTCGGTCAGCAGGTTGACCACCAGCGACACCCGGCCGACCGGGGTCACCTTGGAGTGCTCCAGCGACCAGGCCTCGCCGCCCACGCGATGTGCCCCTTCCAGGGCCAGGGCGCCTGCCAGGCCATCGAGGACGCCGTCGTCCTCGCCTCCCTGCTCACCCCCGCCGCCGAC
>NZ_JBSFJC010000264.1:0-4828 GCF_053597855.1 Kitasatospora sp. NPDC001225 | reverse complement strand
GTCCCCCGTCGCCGCTCCACCCACTCCTGTTCCCCCCTCAATTCCGGACAGTCCGCCTCGCCACGCGCGAGGGGCCGGACGGCAACCCGGCGGCGGCTGCGGGCCGTCGCACGAGCCAGCCTGACTATCTGTCCAACCGACCGGCCCGTCATGCGCGCGCGGGCGCATTGCCCACGATCGGGTGGTCCGGCCGTACTTCGCGCGCCGACGGCCGGGCCGGGACCGGATAGTGGAGCGGTCGCCGAGGCACGGGCCCGGCGCCCTTCGTCCGGAAGACCGAGGTGTACCGCCATGCCCACCACCGCAGCCACCGACCGTGTCGGGCTCGTGTTCTCACTGTTCGACGCCGACGGGAACGGCGCCATCGAACCGGCCGACTTCGACCTGATGGGCAGCCGTGTCGTCGCGGCGCTCCCCCAGGCCGACGAGGAGGCCAGGGACCGGCTGCTCGACGCCCTGCAGCGCTACTGGCGCACGCTGGTGACCGAGCTGGACGCCGACGGCGACGGCCGGATCAGCCCCGAGGAGTTCACCGCCGTCGTGCTCGACCCGGAGCGCTTCGACGCCACCATCGACGAGTTCGCCCGGGCGCTCTCCGAGCTCGGCGACCCGGACGGCGACGGCCTGGTCACCCGCCCCGACTTCCTCGCCCTGATGACCGCGATCGGGTTCGACCACCGGAACACCACAGCCCTGTTCGACGCGTTCGGCCCGGTGGACGGCGACCGCGTCCCGGTCGCCGTCTGGGCGGAGGGCATCCGCGACTACTACCGCCCCGAGAAGGCCGGCATCCCCGGCGACCGCCTGGTCCCCGGGACGGCCCGGTGACCCCGGCCGCCCACCAGGGCACCGGCCCGGCGCCGGTGCCCGGCGCCGGGCAGCCCGCGATCGGGCTGGCGGTGGGCCGGGGCACCGGCCCCGAGCTCGCCGCCGTCTTCGAACGCGTCCTGCGGGTGCTCACCGCCGCCCGCCCCACGGGCGTGCGGATCGTCCGCTCCCCGCGCCTCTACCACTCCTACGTCTCGCTGCGCTCGCTGGCCGGCCCCGCCGGGATCCAGGACCTGACCGGGCAGGACGCGGAGCACTACGAGCGGTTCTGCCGAGACCTCGCCGACGCCGGCACCACGGCCGTCTTCCGCACCGCGATCAACGCCCAGTCCCTGTACCTGGTGCGCCACCGCCTGCGCGCCGTCAAGGTCGACCTGTTACGGGAAGGAGAAACGTCACTGCTCCTGGTCCGCGACCAGGCCCAGGGCTTCTACACCGGGGAGAACCGGCACACCCCGGGAGAGGTCGTCCGCACCATGGCCTTCAGCCGGGAGACCACCGAGGCCGTCGTCCGCCACGCCCTGGAGCGGGCCCGGCGCGAATGGCCCGACGGGCGGATCGACCGCATCGTCATGGCCTACAAGTTCCATCTCCTGGACGGCGCGTTCGACGCCTGGGTCGCCGACATCGCCGAGCGGCTGGGCATACGGATCGAGGTGTTCCAGCCCGACACCGTGAACCGCAACCTCATCACCCACGGCCTGCCGGACCGCACCCTGCTGATCGCCGGGAACGAGTGGGCCGACATCATGCACGTGGTCCTGCTGGACCGCTTCGGCGCCCAGCGGCAGGAGAGCCGCTGCACGGAGAACGTGTACCTCGGCCCCGGCGCGGCCGGACTGGTGGAGTACCAGACCGTGCACGGCTCCGCCGACAACCTGGCCGGGCGCGACCTGGTCAACCCGGTGGCCACCCTGCGCGCCGCGGCCCTCGTCGCCGAGCGGCACGCCGCGGTGCCCGGCGCCGTCGGGGCGGTCGAGACCGCCCTGGCCGTCCTGGACGACAAGGGCGTGCGCACCCCGGACCTCGGCGGCCGGCACTCCACCACCGCGGTGGTCGACGCGCTGGTCGACGTCCTCGACCTGCCCGGCGCGCCCACCGGATCCACCGCCCCGGTGGGCGGGCCGTGAGCGCCCGGACGGGAACGGCCCTGGTGGTGGTGGACCTGCAGAACGACTTCTGCACCGGGCCGGTGGCCAGGGCCCGGTTCGGCGGCGACGGCGCCGTCCTGGACGCCGTGGTCGCCAACAGCGTCCGGGCGGTGGACCTGGCCCGGCGCGCGGGCGTGGAGGTGGTGTTCGTCCGCTTCCTCGGCGACACCGCCCACCAGGGCGCGGCCTGGCGCGCGCGGGACCGGCGGCTGGGCAAGCGGCCGAAGTGCCTGGAGGGCACCTGGGGAGCCCGGTTCCACGGGGTGGCCCCGGCCCCGGGCGAGCGGGTCTTCACCAAACGGGCCTGCTTCGACGCCTTCCTCGGCGACGGCCTGGAGGAGCACCTGCGCGCCGGCGGCACCGGGCACCTCGTCTTCGCCGGCCTCTACGCCGACGTCTGCGTGGACTCCACCGCCCGCACCGCCTTCCAGAAGGGCTTCCACATCACCGTCCTGACGGACTGCACCACCTCCCTGCACCTGCCCCACGACGAGGTCCTGCGGTTCATGCGCGTCCTGTACGGCGCCCGCACCACCACCGGCGACGACCCCGCGGCGTGGACGGCGCCCGTGCACGAGGAGGACCCGTGCACGCCCTGACCGGACCGGAGGACGGGACGGCCGCGGCCGCGGCGCACGGCGTCGCCTCCGGAGTGGGCCGCACCGCCCTGCTGGTGGCGGCCGCCCGCGCCATCGAGACCCACCGCCCCGACGCCCTGGCCCGCGACCCGCTCGCCGAGCACTTCGTGCGCGCCTCCCCCGCCTCGGCGCACTGGCCCCTCCACCCCGACCAGGTCCCCGACGCGGAGGCCGACCCGCTGTGGGGGCGCCTCGGGCGCTACTTCGGGCTGCGCACCCGCGTCCTGGACGACCACCTGCTGGCCGCGGCGCGGGCCGGCACGCGCCAGGTCGTCATCCTGGGCGCGGGCCTGGACTCCCGGGCGTACCGGCTCGACTGGCCGCCCGGCCGCGTCCTCCACGAGATCGACACCGAGCAGGTGCTGGCCTTCAAACGGGCGGTCCTCGACGCGGCGGGCGCGGCCCCCGCCACCGAGCGCCGCCCGCTGGCCGCCGACCTCCGCGGCGACTGGGCCGGGCCGCTGCTGGAGGGCGGCTTCGACCCGGCGGAGCCGACCGCGTGGCTCGCCGAGGGGCTGCTGCTCTACCTCCCCGCCGAGGCCGAGCGGCGGCTGATGGCCACCGTGCACCGGCTCAGCGCGCCCGGCAGCACCCTGGCGTACGAGCTCAAGGACGTGGCCGCCGAACCGCCGGCGGTGCGCACGGCCCCCGCGTACGTCGCGGCCCGGGAGCGGCTCGGCATCGACCTGCGCGCCCTCTTCGACGCCGGCCCCCGCCCCGACTCCGCCGCGGAACTCACCCGCCTGGGCTGGACGGTGGCCGTGCGCAGCCCGTACGACTTCACCGCCCTGCACGGCCGCGGTCCGGCGCCGGAGCCGGACGACGCCCTGGCGGCCAACCGCTGGGTCTTCGCCGCCCGCCGCGGTCGGCCGGGCGGCGTCCCGGGCGGCATCCCGGGCCGCCGCTGAATTCCGCGGCATTCCGCGGTATTCCCTGCCGTTCGGCGGGGGGCTCCCCCGCCGAACGGACGGGATTATCCAAGGGGTTTTCCGAAAGGGAAAAGGATGCACCCGCTGCGAAAACCGCATTACTCGACGTAATGTCGATCATGGATTCCGCCGCCTCGCGCCGCCCTTGGCCGGGGCCCGGGTACACGTCAATTCCGGTGTACGGCACGGGATTTCGCAGATCCCCACGTGACCGGCGGGGGTGCCGGAAAATGCCGGACGCCGGCGGATTCACCTGACCGATCCTCATCGGTTCACCCGGTTGTCGATTTCGCGGAAACTGTTCGTCGCTATACGATCCTTCAGGAATCGGATCCTGATCCCCGGCCGGACCGGCAGACCCCGCAGTCGCCGCACCGGCCCGGGCAGAAGCGCGTTCCGCCCGTCCCCCCGCACGAACGCACTCCAGGTGACCATGCATCCCCACACCGCCCACATCGACGGGTTCCACTACGGCTGGATCAACCCGGTCCTGTCCTACCTCATCGCCTGCACCGGCGCGGCGCTCGGACTGCGCTGCACCGTACGGGCCCTGACCCTGCCGCCGGCCCGCCGCCTGGGGTGGCTGCTGCTGTCCGCGGTCGAACTCGGCTGCGGCATCTGGACCATGCACTTCATGGCGATGATGGGCTTCGCCGTCACCGGCTCGTCCGTCGTCTACCGCGTCCCCGAGACCCTCGGCAGCCTCCTGCTGGCCATCGTCGTCGTCGGCGCCGGCGTCCTGTACGTCGGCTACCGCCGCAGGACGCTCGCCTCCCTGCTGATCGGCGGCACCGTCACCGGCTGCGGCGTCGCGGCCATGCACTACCTCGGCATGGCCGCCATGCAGGTCCAGGGCGTGGTCTCCTACGACCCCGTCCTGGTGGCCGTCTCCATCGCCATCGCCGTGGCCGCCGCCACCGCGGCGCTGTGGATGACCCTCAACATCACCGGCTTCGCCGCCTCGCTGGTCGCCTCCCTGATCGCCGGGGTCGCGGTCACCGCCATGCACTACACCGGGATGGCCTCCGTCTCCGTCCGGCTGGACGACCGGCTCCTGCCCGCCGGCCTGCCCGCCTCCCAGTTCGTCGTCCCGCTCGCCGTCGCCATCATGGCCGTCATCGCGATCGGCGGGTTCGTCCTCACCCTCTCCCCGCAGGACCCGGTCGACGTGCCGGCCCGGGAGCCGCTGCGCGTCAAGCTCTTCGACCGCGGCGCCTGACCGGCCCGCCGTGCCGCGCGCACGGCACCGACGCCCCGGGGGCGGCCCGGACAACGGGCCGCC
>NZ_JBSFJC010000263.1:0-4891 GCF_053597855.1 Kitasatospora sp. NPDC001225 | reverse complement strand
GCCCCACCGAGCACCACCGGCTCTCCTGGGCGTACATGGACGGACTGCCGAAGTGGCGCCATCTCAAGCACGTTCGGGAGGATGCCGGGCATACGGACGGGCACCCGCCCGCGTCCCCGTCGCGGGCCGGCATCCGCCCGCGGACCGGCACCCGCCCGCACCACCTGCGGGAACCTCGGGACACCTAGGGAAACCTCGGGACACCACCATGCCGACACCACCACGCCGCCCGGCCGCCCCCGGGCCCGCCCTGGGCCTGTGGGCGCTGCACGACCTCCACCTGCGCCACTACCTGGACTACGCCGCGCTGCTCCTGTCGCCCGCCGACGCGCCCCTGGCCGTCCGCGCCGCCTTCGAGGAGCTCGGCGGCCACTGGCTCGACGCCCTGGCCACCGCCAGCCCGGCCGCCTGCGCCTGGCAGGCGGTGCGCCGCCGCGTCTGCGCCCTGGCCGGCCCCCGGCCGCTGGGCCCGGTCGCCCACCTCACCGCCGCCCAGCAGGACGTCCTGCTGCTGCACCTGGTCCTCGACCTGTCCGCCGCCGAGGTCGCCGCCCTCACCGGCACCGAGCCCGCCGCCGTCCACGTCCAGCTCCGCTCCCTGGCGGCCGCCCGCCGCTGAGCGGCCCCGCCCGGGGTGCCCCGCCGTGCGGCGCCCGGGGCCGGGCCGGGCCGGCCCGTACGGCCGGCGGCGCACCCGGAGGTCACCGGTGCGCCGAAGAAGAGCGCCGTGAGAATTCCCGTTTCGGCCCGAGGCCTGTTACGGTCGTAGGAGTTGCAGTTTTGGTTCCCATGAACTCTGTGTGCGCCTGCTGATTCCCATCGCAGGCGTATTTTTTTTCTGAGATCCCGGCGGGTCATCAGTGCGGCGACGAGTAGCCCGCGCAGTGCGGTCTACAGCGCCTTAGAAGGAGAATTTCCCATGGCTTTCGGCACCGTGAAGTGGTTCAACGGGGAAAAGGGCTTCGGCTTCATCCAGCAGGAAGACGGCGGCCCGGACGTGTTCGCCCACTACTCGAACATCAACGCCTCGGGCTTCCGTGAGCTGCTCGAGGGCCAGAAGGTCGAGTACGACGTCACGCAGGGCCAGAAGGGCCTCCAGGCGGAGAACATCCGCCCCGTCGCTCTCTGACATTTCCCGCCGCACGATTCTCGAATCGTAGAGGGAACCGGGGCCCGTACCGCACAGGCGGTACGGGCCCCGGCCCATGTCCGCCCGCCGTCGCCGACCGTTTTCCTTATTCGCGGACTTCGCGAACCGGAATAAAACGGGCATGAGGGAATCCACCCACGCGCCGGATCCGCCGTACGTGCCGGACCCGCCGACGCGAACCGGTCCACGCCTTCCCGCCCTCCGCCGACCGTCCCGTGCAGAAGCCGGCGGTCGCGCCCGCCCCGGGGTGAGCCCGACGGCGGACCGGGACCGTAGACGTGGACGGGGCGCCCGCTGCCGGAGCGGGCGCCGCGGCGCGAGGAGGCAGGCGTGCTCAGGTTCCACGGCGCATGGCGGATCACCGTGGTCGGCACGAGCGCCGACTTCGACCAGCGGGCGGTCGTGCGCGGCGCGTACGGACTGCGGGTGCTGCCAGGGCGGGTCGGCGCCACGATCGCGGTCGACGAGGAGAGCTGGACGCTGTCCCTGGAACACCGCCCGTGGGGCCGCACCTGGCAGCCCAACCTGCGCACCACCCCCGGACCGGTCACCGAACACGACGGCCTGCGCAGCCAGTTGCTCACCAGCAACGACCGCCACTGGCCGGGCAAGCCGCTCGGCTACGTCAACTTCGTGCTGCGCCTGGAGCAGAGCGTCGCCCCGACCGGCGTCGTCCCCCCGCTGCCGTCGCCGTCGCCGGGGGAGTACGGGCGGGCCACCCGGTAGCCCGACGGCGGGTCCGGGGGCTACCCCCAGGCCGGAGCGGCCCGCTGGCCGGGTGTTGCGGCGGGCGGGCGCCGAGTTGACTGGTCGTATCCGCACCAGCCGACCGACCGAAAGGCCGTCACCCGTGTCGTTCCGCACGACCGTCCGCACCGCCACCCGTACCACCGCCACCCGTACCACCGCCGCCCGTACGACCGCCGGCGAGCCCGCCTCCCGCCGCCGCGGCGCCCGGATCGCCGCCGTCGCCGCCCTGGCCGCCGCGCTGGGCGCCACCGCCATGAGCGGCAGCGCCTCCGCGATCGTCAACGGCCGTGACTCCACCGAGCGTTACCCCTTCATGGCCACCCTCCCGCTGAGCGCGAAGCAACTCGCCGACGGCGCCTGCGGCGGCACCCTGATCGACCGCCAGTGGGTGCTGACCGCCGCCCACTGCGTGGTGGGCACCGAGGACACCGGCGTCACCCTCAAGGGCACCGTGCGCATCGGCAGCGCCCACCGCGACAGCGGCGGCAGCGTACGGAACGTCGAGCGCGTCGTCGTCCACCCCGGATTCGGCTTCGGCGACGGCGCCACCCGCCCCAACCACGACGACCTCGCCCTCGTCCGCCTGGACCGCCCCGCCGCCGGGCAGCCCATCCGCATCGCCGACCACCCCGGAACCCCCGGCACCCCCACCCGGCTGCTCGGCTTCGGCACCGTCGTCGACACCCAGGACTACCAGCAGATGGTCTTCCCCGACCGCCTCCAGGAACTGCCCAGCCGCATCGGCGCACCGGCCGACTGCGCCCCCGGCTACGCCGACCCCACCCGCCTGTGCACGCTCAGCCGCGTCCCGCAGGCCATGGCCTGCTTCGGCGACTCCGGCGGCCCCCAGATCCAGCGCGGCCGCGGCGGCCGCTGGGAACTGGTCGGCGCCACCTCCGGCCCCGGCGCCCCCGGCGCCCCCGGCGTGCCCTGCGCGGGCGGCCCCGGCCTGTACACCGACGTGCCCGCCTACGCCCCCTGGATCCGCGCCACCATCGCCGCCGGCTGACGGCCCGGCACCACCACGCGGCTAAAGTCCCAGGTGAGAACCGTCGCGCCCGAGGAGAGCCCGCCATGCCGACCGACCCCGCCGCCACCGCAACCCCCGCCTCCGCCGCGCGCCCGCACCCCGCGCGCCTCGGCCTGGGCACGGCGGCCGTCGGCCGGCCCGGCTACATCAACCTCGGGCGCGACACCGACCTGCCCGCCGACCGCACCGTCGACGCCCTGCGCGCCCGCACCCACACCCTGCTCGACGCCGCGTACGCCGCCGGCGTCCGCTACCTCGACACCGCCCGCTCCTACGGCCGCGCCGAGGAGTTCCTCGGCCAGTGGCTCGCCGAACACCCCCGGGCCGCCGCCGAGGTGACGGTCGGCAGCAAGTGGGGCTACACCTACACCGCCGACTGGCGGACCAGCGGAGTCGCCGCGCACGAGGTCAAGGAACACTCGACGGCCGTCTACGACCGCCAGATCCGCGAGACCCGCGCCCTGCTCGGCGACCACCTGGACGTCTACCTCGTCCACTCCGTCACCCCCGACAGCCCCGCCCTCACCGACCCCGCCCTGCACCGGCGCCTCGCCGCCCTCGCCGCCGACGGCGTGCGGGTCGGCCTGTCCACCAGCGGCCCCGCCCAGGCCGGCACCATCCGCCGGGCCCTCGCCGTCACCGCCGACGGCCGCCCGCTGTTCACCGCCGTCCAGGCCACCTGGAACCTGTTGGAGACCTCCGCCGCCCCCGCCCTCGCCGAGGCCCACGCGGCCGGCTGGCTCGTCGTGGTCAAGGAGGCCATGGCCAACGGCCGCCTGGCCGGCCGCAACGCCACCGGTCCCGACACCACCGCCCTGCGCACCCTCGCACAGCACACCGGCGCGACCGCCGACGCCCTCGCCCTGGCCGTGGCCGCCGCCCAGCCCTGGGCCGACACCGTCCTCTCCGGCGCCGCCACCCCCGACCAGCTCACCTCCAACCTCGCCGCCACCCACCTGCGCCCCACCCCCGAGGACCTCGCCGCCCTCGCGCCCATGGCCGAGCCCGCCGAGGCGTACTGGCGCACACGGGCCGCACTGCCCTGGTCCTGACGGGGCGCCCGCCGCCGGGCGCTGTCGGTGCCCGCCCCTACGGTGGGCCGCATGACCGAGTACCCGGACCTCGCCGCCGCCCTCGCCGCCCTGCCCGTCGACCTGCCGCCCGGCCGGCTGGTCACCGAGGAGGACGGGCGGGAGCCGCTGCTGTGGATCAGCGACGACCCCGCGCCCGCCGGGCTGTGGCGGCAGCTGCACCGCGCCCACCCGCAGACCGGCCTGTGGCCGCTGCTGCTCAGCCCGCTGGACCGCGACGACGACTACCGGCCCTGGCTGTCCGGCGAGCTGTACCCGGCCGAGGCCTCCGAGCCCTCCCGCTACGACCCGCAGGCGCTGCTGCGCGGCTGGTGGAGGCAGGTCGACGAGGACGAGGACGAGGACGTGAGCGAGGACGTGAGCGAGGACGCCGGGATCCTGGACGAGGCCCTGGCCCCCTACGGCCGCACCTGGCCCGGCCCCGCCACCGCCGCCACCGTGCCCGACGGCGCCGCCGGCACCGAGGCCCGGGAACTGGCCGAGGTGCTGGGCTCCGTCAAGGACGTCCGCCTCGGCCTGGTGCGGGCCGGCAGCGGCGCCGAGGCGCTGACGGTCTGCGGCTGGGGCGGCCCGGCGAACCACGCCGGCACTGGCAGGATCGCCGCCGTGCTCGCCGACTGGGAACGCCGCTTCGGCGCCCAGGTGGTCGAAGTCGGCTTCGCCACCCTGGAGTTGAGCGTCCCCGTGCCGCCCGCCACGCTCGCCGAGGCGCTCCCGCTGGCCGCCGAGCACACCGCCTTCTGCCCCGACCTCGTCTTCCAGGGCACCGGCACCCTCACCGCCTACGCCGAACAGCTGGTGGACGCCCACCAGTGGTCCTTCTGGTGGGACTGACCTGACCTCGGGGGGTACGGGGCCGGGGTGTTCAAC
>NZ_JBSFJC010000262.1:0-4990 GCF_053597855.1 Kitasatospora sp. NPDC001225 | reverse complement strand
GCCAGGTCCGCCGACAGGCGCATCGAGCGCCGGCCCGGGAAGGCGAGGTGGCCGCGGGGCCGGCCGGGGTCAGCGGGTGGGCGCGGCGGCGTCCACGGCCTCGACCGCCTGGACCAGCGAGGCCAGCGCGGGGGTGCGGGCGGCCTCGTCGAGCGCCTCGCGCAGCGCGGCGTCGTTGGTCGGCCGGGCCTGCTCCAGGAGCCTCAGGCCGTCCTCGCTCACGTTGGTGTAGATGCCGCGGCGGTCGGTCGGACACAGGTAGCGCGACAGCAGCCCGCGGTCCTCCAGCCGGGTGACCAGGCGGGTGGTGGCGCTCTGGCTGAGCACGACCGCGTCGGCGACCTGCTTCATCTGCAGGTGCCCGCCCTCGTCGTCGTGCTGGCGGCTGAGCACGTCGAGCAGCGAGTACTCGCGCACGCTCAGGTCGTGCTTCGCCTGCAGGGCGCGTTCGATGTGGGACTCGATCCTGCCGTGCAGGAGGGACAGGGCGCCCCAGCCGTTGGCGAGCGCGGTGAGCGCGGGGTCCGTGGCGGTCATGGGCCCCTCCTTCCGGGTATGGCTGGGTCCAGGATAAGCCATGAACAGAAATATCGGCCAGAGCTTGTATAGCGCTTGTGCAAATAATCTCCCGTGCGATTCGGGAGCGGGTGGGGCTGCGGGATGCCGGTCGGAGCCCAGTCATCACGCGGCTTTGGCGCAAATGGTTCAGACCATTGACGCGGAGGGAAGGCAGATCCTACGGTGTCGGGCAACCGGTCTGGCGCGGGCATGCCATGTCTCGGGCAGACCGCCGTGCGCACCCCCACGCGCACGCGCACGCCCCGCGCCGGGCGCACACTCCATCCACCCCCACGGAGGAGCACCATGCGCAAGCGCCACCTGATCGCCGCCGCCGCGGCCGCGATCGCCCTGCCGATCGCGGCGGCCCTGCCGGCCCAGTCGCACGGCTTCATCAACCTGCCGCCGAGCCGCTCCGCGCTCTGCGGGGCCAACGCCGTCCCGTGGGACTGCGGCGACATCCAGTGGGAGCCGCAGAGCGTCGAGGGCCCCAAGGGCTTCCCGACCCGCGGCCCGGCGGACGGCACCATCTGCGCCGGCGCGGACGCCCGCTGGGCCCCGCTGGACAACCCCCGGGGCGGCAGCTGGCCCACCACCAAGGTGACGGCGGGCCAGCAGCTCACCTTCACCTGGGAGATCGAGGCCCGGCACTCCACCAGCAGCTTCAGGTACTTCCTGACCAAGCCCGGCTACGACGCCAGCCAGCCGATCACCCGGGCCGCCCTGGACCTGACCCCGTTCCTGACCGTCCCCTACAACGGCCGCCAGCCCGCCGCCACCACCACCCACACCGCGACCCTGCCCACCGGCCGCACCGGCCACCAGGTGGTCGTCGCCGTCTGGGACGTCGCCGACACCGGCAACGCCTTCTACTCCTGCACCGACGTCCAGTTCTGACCGCTCCCCGCCCGCCCCGACGGCCCCGGCCGTCGCGTGCCCGCCGACGCCGCCGCCCGAACCCGGACGGCGCCGGCGGGCCGCCCGCCCCCTCGTGCTGAAGGCCCCTCCCCGTCCGTGCTCGCGCGCCGCAGAAGCCGCAAATAGGTACATTGGCGACATTTGGCAGCAGTGCCAAGGCTCCGCGCGTCCACGCAAGAAGGCCGACCGCCTTCGGAAAGGGTCTCCATGCGCCCCGACCTCAGCCCCGCCGTCCTCGCCGAGCTGCGCCGGCCGCGGCCCTACCCGGCGGTGTCGATCCTGATGCCCACCCACCGCCGCGAGCCGGACAACACCCAGGACCCGGTCCGGCTGCGCAACCTGCTGGCCGAGGCGAAGGAACGCGTCCAGGCCGACCCGGAGGTCTCCCGCGCCGACCGGATCGACGTGCTGGAGCAGCTCGACCGGGCCCTGACGGAGGTCGACCTGGTGCACGCCGAGGACGGCCTGGCGGTCTTCGCCGCGCCCGGCGAGCACCAGGTCTGGTCACTCGGGCGCACCGCCCCCGCCCGGGTGGTCCTGTCCGACACCTTCCTCACCCGCAACCTGGTCGCCTCGCACGCCGCCGAGCGCCCGCACTGGGTGCTCGCGGTGGCCGCCGACAAGGTGGTGCTGTGGGGCGGCACCGAGGAGCGGGTCACCGAGGACAAGGGGCACGGCTTCCCGCTGACGCGCGTCTTCGACAACCCCGACCCCGAGCGGCAGGAGCAGATCGGCGACACCCCCAGCACCTTCCGCGACGAGGCGACCAAGACCTTCCTGCGCCAGGCCGACACCGAGGTGGGCAGGCTGCTGGCCGCCGCGCCCCGCCCGCTGTACGTGGTCGGCGAGGCCGCCGCGCTCGCCCTGCTGGACGCCGTCGGCCCGATCGCCAAGGAGGCCGCCGCCCAGCTGCCGCACGGCGGCCTGGCCCAGGCCGACGCGGAGACCGTCCGCAAGGTGGTCGAGCCCGCCGTGCGCGCCCACGCCGACCAGGAGGTCGCCGAGCACCTCGCCCAGCTCGACAAGGCCCGCGGCGCCCAGCAGTTCGCGGCCGGCCTGGACGAGGTCTGGCAGGCCGTCGGCCAGGGCCGGATCGCCCGCCTGGTGGTCGAGGAGAACTTCCGCGCCACCGTGCGCGACGACGGCGAGCACCTCGTGCCCGCCGAGGCCGGCGAGAGCGGGGCCCGCGAGGACATCGTCGACGAGGTGATCGAGCGCGCCCTGGACACCGGCGGAAAGGTCGGCTTCGTCCCCGACGACACCCTCGCCGACGCCGGCCGGATCGCCGCCGTCCTGCGCTACTGACCCGCCCCCGAACCGCCCCGCCACCGCGGCCGCCCGTCCGGTCACCACCCCGGCGGGCGGCTGCGGCGCACCCGGCCCCGCCGCGCACCCGCCGCGCTCGTACGGAAACGAACCGGCCAACCGGCGCACGGAATCCGCCATCTTCGCGCACCGCACGTGCAACGGCCACGAACGGTTCCCGGAATCGTGGCGCCCGGTTCGGCAATCACCCCTAACCTGCGGCGCATGACACAGAGTCACCGCCCCCGCTCGGCCCGCCGCACCGGCCTGCTCGCCGCCGCCGTCGCCGCCTCGCTCGGCCTCACCGCCGTCGCCCTGAACGTCCCCAGCGCCGTCTCCGCCGAAGCCGCCCCCGCGACCGCCGCGGCCGGCGCCGCCCCGGCCCCCGGCGAGGTCGTCCTCGACGAGCACTTCTCCGGCCCCGCCCTGCCGGCCGGCTTCACCGCCGTCGAGGGCGACTGGAAGGTCGAGGGCGGCCGCCTGGTCGGCACCTCCGCCAACTCCGGGCAGCAGAGCCGGATCACCTTCGGCCGCCACCTGGACGACTTCCGCATCGAGGCCACCGCCCGCTTCGAGAGCGTCCAGGACAACGCCCGCTGGACCGCCCTCGGCCTGGACGTCCCCGCGTCCGGCGTCACCCCCTGGTCGATCGCCACCATGCGCACCGGCACCACCGCCGCCAACGGCCTGGAATTCGCCCAGCGCACCCCCGCCAACGTCTGGAACGTCACCAACACCGCCGCGGCCCCCACCGCCGCCGGCACCGGCCGCGACGTGCGCATCGCCGTCGAGGTCCACGGCACCACCGCCCTCTGGATATTCGACGGCAAGGAGGCCCTGCGCACCACCCTGGTCACCCGCAGCGCCGACGGCGGCCAGGCCCTGGTGGTCAACGGCTCCACCGTCTCCTTCGACGACCTCAAGGTCACCGCGCTCGCCCCCGGCGGCTGGCTGCGCCCGGCCGGCGCGCCGCTGACCGTCTTCGCCCACCGCGGCGCCTCCTCCGCCGCCCCCGAGAACACCCTGCTCTCCGACGAGATCGCCCGCCGAGGCGGCGCCGAGTGGATCGAGAACGACGTCCAGCCCAGCAAGGACGGCGTCCCCTACGTCCTGCACGACGACACCGTCGACCGCACCACCAACGGCAAGGGCCGCATCCGCGACCTGACCGCCGCCCAGATCGACTCCCTGGACGCCGGCTCCTGGTTCGGCCCCGCCTACGCCGGCGCCCGCGTCCCCACCCTGGCCGCCCAGCTGGAGGACCTGCGCACCCGCGGCGGCAGCCTGCTGCTGGAGATCAAGGGCCAGCACAGCCGCGACGAGGTCGCCCGGATCGTCAAGGAGGTCCGCGACCACGGCATGACCGGCCGGGTCTTCGTCCAGAGCTTCGAGGTCGACGCCCTGCGCTACACCCGCGAGCTGGCCCCCGAGCTGCCGCTCGGACTGCTGCGCGGCGACTTCGACGCCGACCCGGTGGCGGTCGCCCGCGACCTCGGCCTGTCCGCCTACAACCCGTCCGACGCCGGCCTCGCCGCGCGCCCGAACGTGGTGAAGGACCTGCACGCGGCCGGCGTCGCGGTCAACGTCTGGACGGTCGACTCGGCCTCCCGCTGGAAGGCCCTGGACGCCGCCGGCGTCGACGGCGTCATCACCAACCGCCCGGCGGAGCTCGCCGGTTGGAACAGCGCCTGGCTCCAGGGCGGCGCCCCCGTCCGGCCCGCCGCGCCCACCGTGGCGATCACCTCCCCGGCCGCCGGCGCCACCCTGGACCGCGCCGCGCGGCCGGTGACCGCCGTCCAGTCCACCGGCGCCGACACCGTCCGCCTCACCCTGGACGGCAAGGAGCTGGCGCCCGGCACCGCCCTGGACGCCACCGCCCTCCCGCTCGGCGGGCACACCCTGCGCGCCGAGGCCACCGGCCCCGGCGGCCGCGCCGAGACCACCACCGCGTTCACCGTCGCCGCCACCCCCACCGGCCTGGCCGCCCTGGTGCTCACCTCCGGCGCCGACCCCAACGCCGTCGCCACCCTGACCACGATGCTCGGCCAGGGCCAGTACCGGCCGCTCGCCGCCTGGGCCGAGGACCAGGCCGGCCGCGGCGTCGTCGCCGACCGGGCCGGCCTGATCGCCGCCGACGCCCGCGCCCTGGACACCGCCCCGCGCGGCTGACCGGCGCCCCGGCCCCGTACCGCCCCGGCCCCGCACCGCC
>NZ_JBSFJC010000261.1:0-4994 GCF_053597855.1 Kitasatospora sp. NPDC001225 | reverse complement strand
GGGGCATGCCCTGCCAGCCGCCGAGGTTGGTGGGCGTCGTGCCCGTGCGGAAGTAGACGCGGCCGTCCGTGCCGATGGCGAACACGTACAGGACGCCGCTGCCGTCGACGATCGCGGTCGGGTAGTCGAGGACGGTGCCGCCGAGGTCCTGCCAGGCGCCGTAGCCGGCGTTCGGCGCGGTCTGGGCGGTGGTGCTCACGCCCCCGCCGCCGTTGCGCTCGAACAGGACGACCCGACCGCCGAGGTTGGCCATCGCCGGCTCGCCCACGCCCTTGTGGCCGCCGAGGCTGGTCGGGGACTGGCTCCACGGTCCGCCGGGCCGGGTCTGGTAGCTGACGAGCATCGCGCCGGTTTCGGCCTCGCGGTAGGCGAGTTCGATGCGGCCGTCCTGGTCGAGCGCGGCCCTGGGCGGGCTGGCCGGCCGGGAGTTCGGGATCGGGCCCGGGCCGTTGATGGCGTCGTTCGGAGCGGTCTGCCACCAGTTGACGACCCCGTCGCGGGTGCTGGCGAAGACCTCGATCCTCCCGACGCCGTTGCGGATCGCGGTGACGGGGTCCTGGATGTCGGTGCCGTGCAGGTCGTCCCAGGTGGTCGTCCAGGCGCCGTTCGGGCTGGTCTGCCGGATCGCGCTGAGGCCGCCGCCGCCGTTCTTGACGAAGAGCTCCAGTCGGCCGTCCTGGGAGGCGACCACCGCGGGCACGCCGACCTGGCCCGCGTTGACGAGCCCGGCGTTGGGGTTGCCGAGGTCGGCCCAGCTGTCCCGCCACACGCCGTTGGGCGTGGTCTGCGGGACGGAGACGATGTGGTGGTCGGTGAGGCGGCGGGCGAAGACCTCCATCCGGCCGTCCGCGTTGGTGCCGACGGCGATGCCCGGAGCCAGCCGCCCGCCCGGGTCGGCGAACCGTGCCGGGCCGCCCCAACTGCCGTCCCCCTGGCGCCAGTACGTGTAGAGGGAGCCCGCCCGGACGACGAAGACCTGCGGTCGGCCGTCCTGGTTCAGCCCGGCCCAGGAGGTGCCCCGCGACCAGCGGTAGTACATCCGGGAGAACCAGGCGGTTTCGTAGTTGCCCGAGTGGTCGTGGCTGGCGTACTCGGAGACGAACACGCCCTTGGTGTCGACCGTCGCCGGGTCGAGGTTCACCGGGCAGTCGCTGATGTTGTAGTCCCGGTAGTTCACCTGGACCAGCGAGCCGCCGTACTGGCTCGCCGCCATGCCCGCGAACTTCGCGGCGGAGATGTGGTCCGAGTGGTCGTCCTTGTAGCGGGTGTCCGGGAGTTCGTCCTGGGCCCGGAGCACGGTCGGCTGGTACGTCACCATGATCTGCCGCAGCGCCTCGACGACGTCCGCCGCCGTGTAGGTCGACGGCCCGGACAGCGGGCTGTCCTTCGGGACGACCGTGGTGTCGGTGCCGCCGTTCAGCACGTTGGCGAGCCCGGCGTCGTGCAGGTTGAGGAAGATCAGGTGCACCGACCGGTCCTTGAGCATGTACCGCTCGACCTGCTTGCCCGCGACCGTCCACGCCTCGACCGTCCAGTGCCCGATCTCGTCGGTCGCCGGGTCGTTGTCGCCGACCCCGGTCATCCGGGAGTAGGCGTTGACGGCGCCCATCTGGCGGTTCCAGGTGCGCAGCGGGTCGCCGGCGGGGTCCCAGCAGCCGCCCGCGCACGGGTCACCGGTGATGTTCCCGGCGGTGACGAACACCGTGACGGACGGCGTGCCGTCGGCGAGGGCGTTGGACAGGTCCGGGTTCATGAACAGGATGTCGTCGTCCTCGTGGGCGACGACCTGCATGAACAGCGGCCCGGAGCCGGCGGCCATACGTGCGGCCGCACCCGTACCCGTACCCGTGGCCGCGGAGGCTCGGGTCGCGGTCCCCTTGGCCAGGACGGGTGCGGCGAGGGCGGTCAGCGCGAGGGAGGTGAGGAGTTGCCGTCGTCCGATTGCCATGTGATGTCCCCTCATTCGAGATTTCGAGGTTCGACAGGTGATCACGCCAGGAGGAGATTGGCGGATTGTCGGGCGGAAAGTGCCCGAGACGGTATATCGCAAATTCCGTCAGGCGCGACAGTCAGCTGACGCACGATCAGGCCACTCCGTCTGCTTTCCGCCGATCTCGCCTGTACAGCGCGGTTTCTGCTGGAACTTCCCCATGGCTTCCGCCTGATGTTCCTCCTGGCGGAAGCCGGGCCGGGGGTGATTGCATGGTGGATGGCGAGCGGTCTCCGAGATTTCTCGACGCATTCTCGGACCTCCTCCTCCGGGAAGCGGATCGCCGCCATTTCTTCGTCACCCGAACCATGCGGGAACATGGTTTTCCGTACCCGGCGAAAGGACTCCTGTGCACGTCGCCCACCGCCCACCGCGGGGCCGCCTGTCCGCCATGACGGCAGCCGCCGTCGTCCTCGGCGCGTTCGCCGCCCTGCCGCCCGCGGCCCCGGCGAACGCGGCCGCCGGCTGCGGGCCGGTCCCCGCCGCGCTCGCGTCGGGCCCGGGCGCGCCGCGCCCCGAGTCCGCGGCCTGGACGGGGAGTTGGGGTACCGCCATGAGCCTGGCCGGACCGTCGGCAGCCTCGGGCGTGGCGGGGCGGCAGACCCTGCGCATGGTCGTCCACACCAGCATCGGCGGCAGCTCCGCCCGGATCCGCCTGGTGAACACCTTCAGTCCGGACCCGGTGACCATCGGGCACGTCACCGTCGCGGCCCAGGACCGGACTTCGGCCCGGAACGGGAACCCGGCCACGGCGGCGGCCACGCCGGTCACCCTGACCTTCGGCGGTTCGGGCCGGACCGTCATCCCACCCGGCGGCGAGGTCTACAGCGACCCCGTCGCCTTCCCGGTCACCGCGGACGAGAACCTGCTGGTCAGCCTCTGGCTGCCCGACAAGGTCACCACCGCGCCCTACCACCCGTACACGCTCACCACCTCCTACACCTCCGCCCCCGGCGACGGTGCCGACCGCACCCAGGACACGGGCGGCGCCAACCTCTCCACCCCGTACGCCTACTGGGCCTTCCTGGCCGGCCTGGACGTCACGGCCGCCGGCAGCGACGGGACGGTGGTCGCCCTCGGCGACTCGCAGGTGGACGGCGGGCACACCGACCAGGACTCCAACACCCGCTGGGCCGACGACTACGGGCGCGCCCTCAGCGCCCGACCGACGCCCGAGGGCATCGTCAACAAGGGCATCTCCGGCAACCGGATCCTCACCGACGGGACGGGAGGACGCGTCGGCTTCGGTCAGAGCGCGCTCAACCGCTTCGACCGGGACGTCCTCTCCCAGACCGGAGTGCGGAGCGTCGTGCTCTACGAGGGCATCAACGACATCACGATGGACGACGCCTCCGACTCCGCGCTCGAGTCGGGCATCCAGCAGCTGGCCTCACGCGCGCACGCGGCCGGGCTGCGCTTCACCGTCGCCACCATCCCCGCCTTCCAGGGCCACACCGACTACACCACCGCCCGCGACCGGGTGCGCCAGTGCGTCAACGACTGGATCCGCACGACGACGGCCATCGACGGCTTCCACGACTTCGACCGGGCGACCCGCGACCCGCTCAACCCGAGCGCCGCGTTCGCCGGTTACGTCTCATCCGACCACCTGCACTTCACCACCAACGGGAACGCGGCCCTCGCCGAGGTCCTCGCCCCGCGGCCCGCCCCGGCCAGCCCCTCCCACACCTTCTCCCAGACGACGGCCGGAGCCTTCCGCGGCAAGGGCACCGGCGACCTCGTCGCCCGCGACGACTCGGACGGGCACCTGTACGAGTGGGCGGGACGGGGAGACGGGTCCTTCACGGCCAGGACCGACCTGACGGCCGGCTGGGGCGCGTTCTCCCAGACCACCGCCGGCGATTTCCGGGGGACCGGTCGCGCGGATCTGATGGCGAGGGAGGACGCGACGGGCAATCTGTACATGTGGCCGGGTAACGGGGACGGTTCCTTCGCCGGTCGTGTGCTCGTCACCGACGGGTGGGGGCCGTTCTCCCAGACGGTCGCCGGTGACTTCCGGGGGACGGGTCGTGCGGATCTGATGGCGAGGGAGGATGCGACGGGCAACCTGTACATGTGGCGGGGTAACGGGGACGGTACTTTCGCGGGCCGGGTGCTCGTCACCGACGGGTGGGGTCCGTTCTCGCAGACGGTCGCCGGTGACTTCCGGGGGACGGGTCACGCGGACCTGATGGCGAGGGAGGACGCGACGGGCAACCTGTACATGTGGCCGGGTAACGGGGACGGCACCTTCGCCGGCCGGGTGCTCGTCACCGACGGGTGGGGGCCGTTCTCCCAGACGGTCGCCGGTGACTTCCGGGGCACCGGCCGCGCCGACCTCATCGCCCGCAACGACACCTACGGCGTCCTCGACGAATGGACGAACACGGGCGGAGCCTCCTTCTCCCACGCCCTCCGGCTCACCGACGGCTGGTGACCGGCCGGTCGGCCCCGTCCAACTCCTCCGACTCGTCCTGCCCGGCCAATGCGCTTGCACGGGACCACCGTTCGCAGCGGCGGCCCACCGGGCGGGGCGGCTCGCCGACGTCGAGGAGGGCGGCCACCACCGCACCGACCCCGGCGCGGCGGTGGCCGCCCTACGCCCGACGCGGAACGGGTCGCCTCCCGGAGGAAGGCCCCGGCGGACCTCCAGAGCAAGGCGGGACGCGTCCTGTCCGGAGAGAACGCCGACCGCCAGGCCTCCGCCGTACAGCACCTGGTCGCCGTACTGACCGCCGTCGGCATCGACTGGCGGCCGCCCAAGCCCCCGGCTGGCGAGAGCAAGAACCTGGCCACGGCGGCCCTCAAGCCGAACGAGATCAGCGCGGCCCTCGCGCTGTTCGCCGGTGCCCGGGCCGAACCGAGTTGGTGATCACCGACTGGTGCCGTACAGTCGGGAGCACGACGCGGGGTGGAGCAGCTCGGTAGCTCGCTGGGCTCATAACCCAGAGGTCGCAGGTTCAAATCCTGTCCCCGCTACCACGAACGCCGAAGGGGCGGACAC
>NZ_JBSFJC010000260.1:0-4995 GCF_053597855.1 Kitasatospora sp. NPDC001225 | reverse complement strand
GGATGGATCAAGAAGGTTCGAGAAGGATCGAGAAGGATCGAGAAGGGGCGGGAAAAGGCATGAAAGCGGTCACCGTGACGGGGAGCGGCGGTCCTCGGTCCGGTAGATCGACCGCACCGCCGCGGCGAAGTCGAACACGGCCGGATCGTACTCGTAGGTCTTCGGCTGCATGCTCTCCCACACTCCCCGAATTCTCCTGGCGGACGGCGGACAATGCCTCCTGTTCGAGAAGCTAGCGCAGCGGCCCTTCTCCACCAAGACGTTCCGAACGGCAAGAGCACGACGGGAGAAAGCGGTCCGCAAGGAGCGCGGGCACCCGTCGCCGGACTATTCCGGCCCCGCCGCTTCCACCACCGGCACCACCTCCTCCCGCAGCCGCCGGGCCGAGGCCGCCACCGATCCGGCGGCGGCCTCCCGGGTGTCGCCGACACCGACCATCAGCCCCACCAGCTGCGCCTCCAGCAGGCGGTCGGCGTCGCAGGGCTCGATCAGGTAGCCGCCGAGCTCCAGGACGACCAGGCCGTGCACCGCCGACCACATCTGGTGCGCCACCAGTTCCGGGTCCGCCGGGCGGAACCGGCCCGCCCCGACGCACCGGGCCGCGCACTCGGTCACACCGGCCAGCGTGTAGCGGCCGTACTGGCGGTCCTCCTCGTCGAGCGAGAACCCGGCCAGCGAGGAACCGCCGAACATCACCGCGTACAGGTGGGGGTTGGCCAGCGCGTTGCACCGGTACGCACGGCCCAGCAGCGCGAGGTCGCACACCGGGTCGTCACTGGGCCGCACCTGGGTGAAGTGCTGCTGGAGCCGGGCGAACCCCTCGTGGACGATGGCCCGCGCCAGCCCGCGCATTCCGTTGAAGTGGGTGTACAGGGCCATCGTCGAGGTGCCGACCTCGCTCGCGATGCGGCGGGTGGACAGTGCCTGCGGCCCCTCCTCCGCCAGCAGCCGGGCGGCGATGGTCACCAGCCCCGGGCGGGCACGGGGATCCGAGCGACGCGGACTCATGTCCCCAGTCAACCAAAACGCCGTGGTGCCGGAACCGGTCGCGGGTCCACAACTCCCGATCCCAGCACACTGCGAGAAGCGGCCCTCAGGACGCCCGGCGTAGCTTCCCAGTCACCCGGCGCGACCGCCGCCCCCGACCGAAAGGCCGCCCCGTGTTCTCCAGACCCCTCGGCGCCGCGATGCTCCTGTACGCGGGCAGCGCGATCGTGCTGGTCTCCTCCGCACTGGCCTTCCACCACGCCTTCGCCATGGACCCCGCGATGCCGATGTCGATGCCGATGCCGATGCCGATGGAGATGGCGCACGCTCCGGCCGACGCCGGACGGAAGCTCGACGGCATGCCGCTGGCGGAGATGCCGGAGATGTTCACCGCCTTCGCCGGACTGCTGCTCGTGGTGGCCGGCGCCGCCCTGCGCGGACGGCCGCGCTCGGCCCCGACCGAACTCCGTGGCGGCCGGCGCGGCCGGCTGCTGATCGCCGTCATCGGTACGGCCGCCCTGACCGTCGACATCAGCAAGACCTCCACGCTGGGCTTCGTCATCCCCGGCATGCGGGCCGACTACGGCCTCGACCCCCGGACGGCCTCCCTGCTGGCGGTCTGCGGACTGACCGGGACGGCGGCCGGGGCGCTGCTGTTCGGTGTGCTCACCGACCGGATCGGGCGCCGCAGCTCCTACCTGATCGCCACCCTCGGCTTCACCGCCACCAGCATGTGCGGCTCGATGCCCTCCTTCCGCGGGAACCTGCTGATGTGCGGGCTGATGGGCCTGGCGGTCGGCGGCCTCGCCCCGCTGCTGATCACCCTGCTCACCGAGGCGGTCGGCGGGCGGGTCCGCGGCTCGGTGGTGGTGGCGCTCTCCGTCGTCGCCACCGCCGTCGGCTACCTGATCGCCGCCGGCTCGGCCCTGTGGCTGGAGCCGGTGTTCGGCTGGCGGATCCTCTGGTTGATCGGCGCCCCCACCGGCGCCGTGCTGGCCGTGCTGACGCCCTTCGTTCCCGACTACGTGGCGCTCTCCGCCCCGGCGGCGCGGAGCGCACCGGTCCCGCGGCGGGACTCACGCTCCGCGCGGGCCCTCACCCACGGCCTCCAGCGGGCGTTCGCCACCCTGATCGGCCTGCTCACCTTCGGCCTCACCACCTGGGTGCCGAGCCTGGCCCGGATCGGCGGTGTGCCGGTGCGCACCGCGAACCTGATGCTGACCGTGGCGGCGGTGGTGATGGTCCCGTGCGCCCTGCTGCTGATGCTGGGCTACCGCCGCTTCGGCCCGACCAGCATGGCGGCGGGCCTGGCCACCGTCACCGCCGTGCTGCTGCTGGCGCTCACCGCCAGCGGCGCGGTCGCCCAGGTGGGCTGGATCTGCGCGGGCGCGCTGGTGGCGGCGCTGTTCTCGGTGAACTCGATGGCCGCGATCTTCCTGCCGATCGCGGCCGACCTGGCCGATCCGGAACGGCGCGGCCGGACCACCGGCTGGGTCTCCTTCTTCAACCGGCTGGGCGGCCTGTGCGGGCCGCTGCTGCTGGCGGGCCTGGTGTCCTCGGCCTCCGACGTCCTGCTGGCGGTCTCCGTGCTGGCGCTGCTGTGCGGCGCGGCCGCCTGGTACATCAGCCGCCGGAGCCGGCTCGCGGCCCCGGCGCTCGGCGCGGCGTCCGAGTGACGGGGGCCCGAGTGGCGGGGGCGCGGGTGCGGCCGGTGGCAGAGCACGGGCGGAGAAGCCCGCCGATCTCCGGGAACAGATACTGGATTCGCCCAACTCGCCACGGTTCGAGGCGGATTGGGAGTGCGCCGGGCATCCGGCCGGGTTCCGCTCAACGGAAGGAAGAGGCATGGTCGACCGACAGGACGTGATCTCCGCGCTGGTGCTGGACGGCGAGGCCGTCGACGCGCTGGTGGCGAACCTGCCCGAAGCCGACTGGGCACGCCCCACGCCGGCCCCCGGCTGGACCGTCGCCCACCAGGTCGCCCACCTCACGGCCACCTTCAGGCTGGCCGGACTCGCGGCGGGCGACCCCGAGGCCTTCCGGGCGGTCGCCGCCGGCATCGGGCAGGACATGGACGGCGCGGTGCAGCAGGCCCTCAAGCCCTACCTGGCGAAGGCGCCGAAGCTCCTGCTGGAGAGCTGGCAGACCGAGCGCCGGGCCGCCGAGGAGGCCCTGGCGGCCGTTCCGGCGGACCGGCCGCTGCCGTGGCTGGTCCGCCCGCTGACGGCCCCCGTGCTCGCCGCCGCCGGCATGATGGAACTGTTCGGCCACGGCCAGGACATCGCCGACGCGCTCGGGGAGCGCCGCGAGCACACCGACCGGATCCGCTACCTGGTCGAGTTCGCCGTCCGCACCTGGGACTTCGGCTACCAGGCCCGCGGGCTCACGCCGCCGGAGACAACGTTCCGTTTCGAGATCACCGCTCCGTCGGGCGCCCGGTGGGAGTTCGGCCCCGCCGACGCGGAGCAGCGCGTCAGCGGACCCGCCGTCGACTTCTGCCTGCTGGTGACCAGGCGCCGGCACCGCGACGACCTCGCCCTGACGGCCCGTGGCGAGGACGCCGACGCCTGGCTCGACCTCGCCCAGGCCTACCGCGGCCCGGCCGGTCCGGGCCGCACGCCCGGCCAGTTCCGGTCGACCGGGCACTGACCGGGCACTGACCGAAAGCGCCACCGGGTCCGCGGCACCGGGCGGGGGTGCCGCGGACCCGCGCGCACGCGCGCTCCGGGCGAAGGCCGACAGCGCGGCGGCGCACCAGCACGGGGACCGCCACCCGTCCCACACCCGACAGAAGGGACCGTCATGGGCACCCGTACCGACGAATGCGCCGTGGTTCTCGGCGGAAGCATCGCAGGCCTGCTGGCAGCGAGGGTGCTCGCCGAGTCCTATCCCCGGGTCGTCGTCGTCGAACGCGACCGGATCCTCGGCGTCCGGGGGCCGCGGCGCGGCGTCCCGCACGGCAACCACGCCCACGGGCTGGTCGCCCGCGGCCACCAGATCATGGAGTCGCTGTTCCCCGGCCTCACCGACGAACTGGTCGCCGCCGGGGTGCGGCCCGGCGACTTCAGCGCCGACATCCGCTGGTACTTCAACGGGCTGCGGCTGCGGCCGGCGCACACCGGCCTGCCGTCCGTGCCCGCCACCCGGCCGGTGCTCGAACACCATCTGCGCGAGCGGGTACGGGCGCTGCCGGAGGTGACGTTCCTGGAGGAACACGACGTCATCGCCCCGGTGACCGACACCACCAGGCGCCGGGTCACCGGGGTCCGGGTGCAGCGGCGCGCCCCCGGGAGCACGGAGCGCACGCTCTCCGCGCACCTGGTCGTCGACACCACCGGCCGCGGCTCGCGCACCCCGCGCTGGCTGGCCGACCTCGGGTACGAGGCACCCCCCGAGGAGCGGATCGAGATCGACCTGGCGTACACCACCCGCCACTACCGCCTCAAGGGGGATCCGTTCGGCAGCGACATCGCCATCATCCCCGCCGCCACGCCCTCGCACCCGCGCGGGGCCTTCTTCTACCGGGTGCCCGGCGAGGACAACCGGGTGGAGCTGTCGGTGACCGGGATCGTGGGCGACCACCCGCCCGTCGACCCCGAGGGGTTCCACGCCTTCGTCCGCTCACTGCCCGTCCCCGAGATCCACGAGGCGATCCGCGACGCCGAACCGCTCGACGAGCCCCTGCGGTTCCGCTTCCCGGCCAGTGTCCGCAGGGACTACCACCGGCTGGAGCGCTTCCCCGCCGGGCTGGTCGTCCTGGGCGACGCGGTGTGCAGCTTCAACCCGGCCTACGCCCAGGGCATGACCTCCGCCGCGCTGCAGGCCCTGGTGCTGCGGCGGCACACCGCGGGGCGGCGGCTGCCGAACCCCCGGGCCTACTTCCGCGACGTCGCGCGGGAGATCCGGGCCCCCTGGTCCTTCGCCGCGGTGACCGACCTGGGCTACCCGGGCGTCGCGGGCCGCCGCACCCCGCAGACCCACCTGGTCAACCGCTACGCCGCGCTGGCC
>NZ_JBSFJC010000259.1:0-5046 GCF_053597855.1 Kitasatospora sp. NPDC001225 | reverse complement strand
CGGGGCCGTCCTGGACCGGGATGTCAACGCGGCGGTCAACGTCGCCAAGGCCGCCGGACTGGCGGTATCGGCCTGTGGAGCGCAGGTGAGACCGGTATTCGTGCCGGCGCAGCGCGGTGAAGCAGGAACCCACCCGAAGCCGTACCGGGCAACGGTGCGACAGACGGGAATCACTCGCCTCTAGGCGGGTGAGGATGTCAACAGCGGTACATGGGCTGGTACGGGTACGACAACCCGAAGTTCCCGATCGTCACCCCGTAGCCACACCGTCCGGCCCTTCCGGTCCGACCCGTCGTGGGGGCGGGGCGCGGGAACGGAGGGGGTGCGGCCCCTCGCGCCGGTTCGGGCGCGAGGGGCCTCGCTGTGCGGGAGGTCGGGTGGGCCTCCTGTGTCGGGGGGAAGAGGCCGGAGCGGCCCCCCGGGCGGCCCGTTCGGCGTACGGTCGACGTATGGACGTACGTGCGCGACTGCTCTCGGTCAACGTCGGCAGGCCCCGGCCTAACCCGTGGAAGGAAGACCTCGGTCTCACCGGCATCGACAAGCGCCCGGTGGACGGCCCGGTCGCGGTGGCCGCGCCGGGCCCCAAGGGGACGGGCGCCGTCGCCCTGGCCGGGGACCGGGTGTACGACGTGAAGAACCACGGCGGCGACGACCAGGCGGTGTACGCCTACGCCCGGGAGGACCTGGACGGCTGGCAGACGGAGCTCGGCCGGGACCTGGCCAACGGCTCCTTCGGCGAGAACCTGACCACCACCGGCCTGGACGTGAGCGGCGCTCTGATCGGGGAGCGCTGGCGGATCGGCCCGGACGTCGTCCTGGAGGTGTCCTGCTCGCGCATCCCCTGCGGGACCTTCCAGGGCTGGCTGGCGAGGAAGGGCTGGATCCGGCGCTTCACCGAGGCGGCCCTGCCCGGCGCCTACCTGCGGGTGATCGAACCGGGCGAGCTGCGCGCGGGGGACGCGGTGGAGGTGGTGCACCGCCCGGACCACGACGTCACGGTGGCCCGGTCGTTCCGCGCGGTGACGACCGAACCGGAGCTGCTGCCGGGCCTGTTGGCGGCGGAGGCGCTCCCGGAGGAGATCAAGGAACTGGTGCGCCGGAGGGTCCGGGTGTAGGGCCGCTTCCTCGAACCCGCACGAGCGGGAGGTCTACCGCGCCCTGGAGGACACTCGATGAGTGACGAGGGCCGGCACGATCCACCCGCCGCTGAAAGGATCTCGACGCGGAACGGCGCGCCAGGAGAGACTGGGACACCTCGTCCTGAAGGAGTTGTGATGCAGGTAGCCGTGGTCACCTTCGACGGTTTCAACGAACTCGACAGCTTCATCGCCTCCGCGTTGATCAACCGGTGCCGCAAGGACGGGCTGGAGGCCTTCATCACAACGCCGACGCCGGTGGTCACGTCCATGAACGGCGTCAAGGTGACCGGGCAGCGCCCGATGGAGTTCGTGACCGAGGCCGACGTCGTGCTGATCGGCAGCGGAGTGAAGACACAAGACGTGGTCGCAGACGACCAGCTGATCTCCAGGCTGCGGCTCGACCCGTCGCGACAGCTGATCGGCTCGCAGTGCTCGGGCGCGCTGGTGCTCGCCCGGCTCGGGCTCCTGAAGGACATGCCCGCTTGCACGGACATCAAGAGCCGCCCTTTCGTCGAAGCCTGCGACGTCACCGTGCTGGACGCACCGTTTCACGCCGAGGGGAACATCGCCACGGCGGGCGGCTGCCTGGCATCCCAGTACCTCGCCACCTGGGTCATCACCCGAGTGCTCGGGGAAGACGCCGCGCGCGACGTCATCGGCTACGTCGCCCCGGTCGGTGAGAACCAAGAGACCGTCGAACGCGCCATCCGCGCCGTCCACTCGGGCGAGGCCGCACTGAGCTGAGCTGACGCCGCGCCAGCCGGTGGCGGTCAGGTGCTGGGCGGCATCCGCCCGAACTGGATCAGTGACCTGCGAAGTACGGGGCTGGCGTGGGCACGCGTGGGCAGCTGGGCTGACACCGGGGGGATCGATGGAGAACGCGCCGGACCACGGCCGGACCGTGCGGAACGGTTCGCTGGCGATGATCGGCCTGGGGGTCCTGCTGTTCGTCCTCAGCCTGGTCTACCTGATACCGCACGACATGGGGGTCACGTCGGATCTGCGCAGCCGCGGCGTCCACGTCCCGGCGGTCGTCACCGAGTGCGTGGAGGTGAGCGGGCCGCGGGACAACCCGGCGGGCAACTCCGAGTGCCGGGTGCGGTTCACGACGTCCGAGGGGGCGTCCGTCGAGACCCGACTCGCCTACGTCACCGGCACCGTCAAGGCCCGTGACACCGTGACGGTGGTGTACGACCCCCGGCACACCGACACCGCCGCCCTCGCTTCGAGCATCGGCTTCTGGGACTCGCTGGTCCGGAACGCGCTCGACGTGGTCGCGCTGGTCGCGTCGGTGGTCATGGTCCTGGTGGGCCTCGCGGTCCACCTCGCGTACCGCTGGCTCACCCGGGCGCGAAGCCGGCCCGGGGTGACGTGATGCCCCTGCGCCCGCGCCCGCGCCCGGGACTGGCGGCGAGGGGCGCGGAGCGTGGGAAGTCGGGCGGGCCGACTTCCTGTGCTGGAGCGGGTCAGGCGTGGTGGTCGAACTCGCCGGCCTGGGTGGCTCGGAGGAAGGCGGCGAAGGTGGTGGGGGTGGTGTGGAGGGTGAGGTGGCCCTCGTCGGACTCGCGGAGTTCGACCGAGCCGTTGGTCGTGCGGACCTCAATACAGTTGTCGCTGGAACTGCTGTGGGAAGACTTCTGCCAGTTGCAGTTGGGCAAGTCGGACTCCCGAGTTGGGCGGTCGATGGTACGCCCCGCGCTCGGGGAGGGCGCGGGGGCGTAGGGCGGGGGTCAGCGGCCGATGCGGGCGAAGGTGAAGGCGGTGGAGCCTTCGAGGACGGGGATGACCTCGATCCTGCTCTGCCGGCCGGGTTCGAGGACGGTCCACGAGGAGCCCTGTGGGGACTTGATCCGGTAGGTGTCCGGGACGCCGTCGACGGGGATCAGCTCCCACTCGGGGGCGTCGCCCTGGTCGAGGAGGAGGGAGACCAGCGGGCCGGCGGGCTGGAGGTCCTCCACGGCGGTCGGGGCGCCCTTGGCGTAGAGCCGGTAGTGGTTGTTGGGATAGGCCTCGACGAGCCAGACGGCGTCCTGGTCGTCGGTGTTGGCGAAGACGGCTTTGGGGGAGAGGTCCAGGGCTTCGTGACGGGCGCGGCCGATCCGGGCGTCGCCGCTCTGGATGGTGTAGAGGCCGGACTCCAACCGGGCCATGGCTGTCATTCCTTCGCGATGCGGGCGAGGTGCAGGACAGTTGTACGTGCTCGGAGGAAGACGGGGGAGGGGCCTCGACGTGCCGTCACCTGAACGAGCTACGCCCCCTCGCCGGGGCAGGCGAGGGGGCGTGGATGGCGTGGAGTGTCAGGCGTGGTGGTCGAATTCGCCGGCCCGGGTGGCTTGGAGAAGGGCGGCGAAGGTGGTGGGCGTGGTGCGGAGGATGAGGTGGCCCTCGTCGGACTCGCGGAGTTCGACGGCCTCGCCGCTGGTTCGAACCTCGACGCAGTTATCGCCTGAGCTGCTAAAGGATGACTTCTGCCAACTGCTCTGGAGCATCCTAGTCCTTCAAATTCCGGGCAACCTGGTTGATGAGGTCGCGTGATTCGTCATCCGTGAGCGCCGCACGTTCGATACGGCCGATGATGGAGCGAAATGTACCGAGCTCGCTCGGGGCGTCGAAGAACAGGGGCCCTCGCGAGGTCTCCGTCTCAACCGTATCAAGCTCTGAAACCTCGCCGAAGCTGTAGATGACGTTCTCGATCGCGCCTGGGTAGGTGTCCACGTCGAAGGGGACCACGCGGATGCTGATGTTCTCTCGGTAGGAGTCGTCGACCAGGCAGCCGAGCTGCTCCCGAAGGACCTTGGTACCGCCGAAGCGCGTGTGGAGACAGGACTCGTAGATGTAAGCCTCCAGGTTCTTCTGCGGGCTCCGAGCGAGGAGGTTCTTGCGCTGCGTTCGGAATGCCGTGTGCAGGTCGATCTCGTGGATCGTAAGGCCTGGGATCAGTCGACCGAAGATGCCTTTCGCATAGTCGCTGGTTTGCAGGAGTCCTGGAAGGAAGGCCGAGCTCCAGACCTTTATGGTCCCTACGGCGAAGTCTTCATGCTCGGCAGATTCGAGGAAAGTGCTGGGCAGTAGGCCGCGATACTCCTCCCACCACCCCTTGGTTCGGTCCTGCGTCATGCTGCCCAGAGCTTCGATCAAAGGGATGTTGAGGCACTTGCAGGCATTGGCGATCGCTCGGAGGCGCTGGCGGCTGACGCCTACCTTGCCGGACTCCATCTGACTGACCTGGCTTACGTCGATGTCGAGGATCCTGGCGAGCTGTGGACCGCTGAGGCCTGCGGCCTCGCGAATTCTCCGAAGCTCGGCGCCGAGCCGGCGTTGCCTCAGCGTTGGGTGGCGTCGTGGCGGCATTCGATCGTCCTTACGTGAAGTTGGTCAAGTCTGACGTTTGGCAGTCACGTTGGTCCACCAAAGGCCTGTGAGTCCCACGTCTGGGTGATGTCCCCAAGCATGAGTACCACATGTGAAACTCTTGCTGTAGCTTCAATATCCAACGGACAGTCAGTAGTGCCTGCTGGTCAGGCTCGTGGCGACATGTCCGCCGGTTCTTCTCACCCTCACGCCTCGGGAGAACTCCCATGCGTCACATCAACACCCCCACCATCGCCGTTGCGCGACAGACCCTCCGCAACACCATGACCCGCGTCGGCTGGCCCGCCTCCCCGATCTTCGACGCGCAGCTCGCGCTCTGCGAGCTCCTCGTCAACGCCTGGCGGCACACCGAAACCCCCGCGCCGCTGGTCGAGATCATCTCCGAGGGGGACGTCCTCCGGGTCTCCGTCACGGACGAGAGCCCGGTGCTGCCCTCCAGTCCGCCGCTGTCCCTGCTCGCCGAGTCCGGCCGGGGCCTCCAGCTCGTCGCCGCCCTCACCCACGGCTGGGGCGTCGACCCCCACGAGCGCGCCAA
>NZ_JBSFJC010000258.1:0-5129 GCF_053597855.1 Kitasatospora sp. NPDC001225 | reverse complement strand
CCGACGCTCTCCCGATCTTGCCTCTACCTTCGCGGCGTACCTGCGGGCCCTTTTGTGGGACACGCCCCCGGGTCGGCCGGCCCGGGCGGCCGCGCTGGCCGCCGTCCACGAGCGGCTGGTCGACTGGCGCTACCGTCTCGCCGTCGCGATGGGTCCTCCTCCCGGCCCTGCCGGTGCCTTCTTCAACCCGGAGCGCTTCCGTACCCCGATCCGGGAGGGCGACACCAACTTCGACCGGCTCGGCGAGGTCGGCCGTCTGCGCGAGGGCGCGGAGTGGGACCAGGCCACGCGCGCCTACACCGGGGGCCTGGCGACCCCGGCCTCGGAAGCGATGCTTCGCTACGGCCGTCTCGCCGAGCGGCGCTTCGCCGCCGAGGGCGTCGAGGGCGACACCCTCCAGAACTGGGTGCTCCTGCCGGACGGGCGGCGGATCGCCGGCAACCGCCTCCTGCGGGGTGAGGCCGCGCACCGCGCCGACGCCGAACTCGTCGCCCGCTACGCGGCCCGGGGCCTGGACGCCTCCCGGATCGAGACCGGCGGCAGGCCGGTCTACTCGGCCACTCCCACGCCACGGGACAGCGCCGTCCTGCACTCCGCCGCCCTCGACCTCCTCGCCCGCCCCCACCTCACCGTCGAGGACTACCTGTCGGCCCGCTACCTGCTCTTCCAGGCCCCACAGAACAAGAAGGGGAGCGACGCCGTGACCAGGACGTTCATCGTCACGGTCGGCGCCGTCGCCCTTCCCGGCGCCGTGCCCGTCCTGCCCGAGGACGTCGACCTGCGCTGCTACGTGCTCGGCCAGAGCCCCTGCCATCCGTAGCCGGGCAGAGCCCGGTCGGCCCTAACCGGCCCGCGTCACGGCCGCCAGCGCCCGCCGGAGAGCTCGGCGAGCGCCTCGGTGAGGTCGGGAGGCAGGGTCCGGACGACGTTCATCGGCTGCACCAGGTACCACCCGTCCCGCCCCCGCCAGCGGGCCGGGGGCAGGGGCGCTCCCGTCCGCGGCCGGACGTGGATGCCGTGGACGGGGGTGTCACGGCCGCGGAGGTGCACCCGGCGGACGGCGACTTCGTCCACGTCGCGCCACTCGTAGCGGCAGCGGTGCAGGCCCGTCCGGGCGGCGATGAAGGTGTCGGTGATGTGCAGTTCGATGTGCCGTCGGCGCAGGAGGCTGATCAGCATCACCAGCAGGCCGAGGGCGGGCACGCCGACGATCGGCTTCCAGGAGTCGAGTCGGTCCCAGGTGCCGCTCACCGTGATCCGGACCAGGTGCAGGCCCAGCAGGGCGCCGAGCGGGCCCCAGTGCGCCAGCATGACGGCGCGGACGCGGCCGGTGAGCAGGTATGAGTCCGGGTCGCGCCGTACGGTGAGGCCGCGCCAGGTCGAGGCCGGGGGCAGGGTCAGGTCGGCGAGGGGACCGGTCGCGACCGTCGTCGCTCCGTCCGGCGTCGCCCGGGGCGCGGGGACCCCTGCGGCCCCCGAACCTCCCTGGCCTTCCTGGCCTCCCGAGCGGGGCCCGGCCTTGGCGGCCAGGTGCTGCTGGAGCCGCAGGTTGCGGAAGCGGTACGTCCCGGCGGTGCGCTGGAGCAGGCCGGCCCGGTGGGCGTCCCGCAGGAAGGTCATCAGCGGCCAGGGCAGCCGGCCGACGAGGGCCAGCGAGCACCGGGCCAGCAGCCACCGGCTCCACGGGCTGAGCAGCAGGAACGTCGCGCCCGCCCCGCACCAGGTCGCCAGCGGGTAGGACCAGTCCACCTGGTGGTACCGGTAGAGGTGGGTCCGCGACCAGTCCATCAGCCCGATCCCGGCGGCGAGCAGCGGCGCGAGGACGAGCAGCGTCACCAGGACCGAGGTCCGCTCCGAGCGCAGCAGCGCGTCGGGGGTCGCGGCGTCCACGGTGTCCGAGGGGGCCGCCAATGCGACCATCAGATAGGCGGACAACAGCACCGCCGCCACCAGTGCGATACCCTCCGCCGCCGGTGCCAGGAGCTGAAGCACGACCAGGGTGAGGATCACCGGCGGTCCGCCGATCACCACCGTGAGCCGCCAGGCCCGGCCCAGCCTCCCGTTGCGGCCGGCCGAGCGCAGGGCCCCGGCGAAGCGCAGCGGGTTGACCCGTCGTCGGGGCGTCGAGGTCTCGTCCCCGAACCAGCCCTGCCCGGCTGTGCGGACCAAGCCCGCGAGGGCGACGCCGAGGCCCACGGCGGTCCCGAAGCCGAAGGGGTGGCCGGAGCCCCCGACGGCCCCGAGCCCCAGGTCGATCAGCACCGACAGGGCGATCCCCACCACGATCAGCGCGGGCGCCGCCAGCGCCCGCGGCAGTGGCGCGCCGAACAGCCGCCACCAGGCCAGTTCGGCGGTGTCCTGGCGGTTCATCAGCCGGGCGAGGAAGGACAGCCAGGCCCGGGCCCGGTCCGGTTCCCACCGCCGGGGCGGGTGCAGGCGGTCGGGCGCCGGCGGAAGCGGCGGGAACGAGGCGGGCACGATCCGGTCGAGCAGGTGCTGCTCCACCTGCCAGGCGGTCGCGAAGCGCCCGCGGTCCAGCAGCTCGCCCGGGTCCGCCGGGGCCTGCTCGTACCCGCGCCGCAGCAGCCAGACCATCAGCGGCGTCGACAGCGCCCGGCTCACCGGGCTGCCGGGCGCCGTGCGGAGTTCGGCGAGCAGCGGCGCCCACTGCGCGGCGCGCGAGGGCTGCCGGGCCCGGTGCAGGTAGGAGGCGACGTCGCCGGGGGCCAGCGGCAGCGCCTCGATCGCCGAGTCCACCCGGAGCACGTCCCGCTGGGTGGCTACCAGTTCGCGGTAGGGCTCGGTCCGGCAGATCAGCACCACCCCGCCCTCCTGGCCCAGTTGGCGCCCGAGGGCGCCGAGCACGGCGGTCCGCCGGTGCTCGGGCAGCTCGTCGAGGCTGTCCAGGACGGGCAGCAGGCGGCGCTCGCTCACCAGTCGGCGGGCGGGGTGGAGCCCGTCCACCCGGGGCAGACCGGGGTGCTCCTCCGTGATCCGGCCAGCCAGCCAGTCGTGGAAGTTGACCCGCTCGGCGTCCCAGGACTCCAGCGAGAGCATGACGGGCACCGGGACGTCCTCGCCGCGGGTGAGCCGGCGGGCGAGCAGCTCCAGGGTGAGCAGCACGGCGAGGGTCGTCTTGCCCGCGCCGGCCCCGCCGAGGATCAGCAGGCGGCGGTGGTCGAGCCCCAGCAGGGCCTCCGCCATCGTGCCGACCCGGTCGCCGCGCCCGCCGAGTTCGGCCCCCGGCGCGAGCGCGGTGCGGCTGTGCACCCAGCGGACGGCCAACGGTTCGGGGTCGGCCATGTCCCAGGCGTCGGCCTCGGCCCGCCACTGGTACAGCAGGCTGCGGGCGAGCCGCTCCTCGGCGAGGCCGAGCGGTGTCTCCGCCGCCACGGCCCGGGGCGGCACGGTGAGGTGCAGTTCCCCGTTGAGCACACCGATCTGCACCAGGTAGTGGACCGTACTGTCGGTGACGACGTTCCGGATGTTCGTGGGCCCGTGGCCGTCTTCGAATTCCACCACTCCCCGGCTCCGCCCCTGTGTCGACCGCTGCCGCGCGAACTTCCTTTCTACCAGCGCCCGTCCACCCTGTTCGACGGACCGTCGGTTCTCCCGCGGTTCCGGTCCGGGCCGGGCGGACGGGCCCGGCCCGAACCGGTACTCGGCCGGGAAGAGCACCAGGCCGACTGGTCTCACCCAGCCCGTGCGCCGGGCACTTCGGCCCGCAGGTCTGTCACAGCCCCCTGCGATGATCACCGGCAGTGTCGACAGAACCGGAGCAGAGCATGGCCGAGCAGGTGGAGCAGGGCGTCGCGCGGGTGGCCGAGAGCATCGCGGCGAACGCACCCGAGGGATGGACGGAGGCGGTGCTGGCCAGCCGTCAAGGCCTGTTCGGCCTGGGCGTCTCCGGTCGGTACACCATCGCCGGTGAGAAGCCGCGGCCGGTCCACGGGGTCGCGATCTTCCAGGGCCTGGACGACGTGACGGCGGCGGTGGGAGCGGCCCGTGGTTGGGAGCGCACGAATCTGGAGATACGGTGCCGGCCGTCCGGCGAGTTCGCCCTGACGGCGTCCCGGCAGGTCGTCTCCCGCCTGCACGATGCCCGTCCCGGGTTCCTGGCCGTCCTGGACCACGACTGTCGGCTGTCCCAGCCGGGTTTCGCCCAGGAGGAGAGCGGCGCCGCCCCGGCGGGCGATCCGGACCTCGCGGTCACCCGGCTGCGGGCCTACCTGGAGCGGCGTGCCGACATCCTGGGACACGCCGAGAGGCTGCCACCGCCGGTGACCACCACGGCACTCGACGACGCCGAGCGCCGGCTCGGCCGGCCGCTGCCCGCCGACCTGCGAGCGCTCTACCTGATCGCCGACGGCAGCGGGGACGAGGCGATCGGCCTCTTCAGCAGCCTCGCCTGGATGCCCCTGGCACGCCTGGTCGCCGTCAACGCGAACCTGTGGGAGCCGGTGTGGTCCGGCTGGGAGACCTCCTGGGACTCGGTCGTCCTCGACGCCGAGCCGCTCGACACCGTCCGGCGCTGCCACGAGCACCCGGGCTGGCTGCCGTTCGCGACCGCCGACGACGGCAACTACCTGGCGGTCGACATGTCCCCGGCCCGGGCCGGACGTCCCGGCCAGGTGATCCAGATCGGCCGCGACTACTACGACGGGCCGCTCTACGTCTGCGACTCCGTCACCTCACTCCTCGCCCGCTACCTGGACCTGCTGGAGCGGGACGCCTACGAAGTGGAGGAGGACGAGGTCGACTACATCGAGTTCGTGGAAGGCCCACGTGAATTCGGCTCCAGCCCCGAGCTGGTGGCGGACGGAATTCCTCAGGACGTCCCACCCGGCGTTCAGACCGTCCTGATCCACTGCAACGCCCCCAGTGGGCTCATGGACCTCACCCCGCTCACCGCCGCTCCCCACCTGCGACGCCTCGAACTCCACCGCCGCCCTGTCGACGACCTGTCCCCGCTTCGGGAGCTGCCCGTCGAGTTCCTGGGCGTCACCCTGCACGGTGGCGACCTCGCGCCGCTCGCGGGCCACCGGCACCTGACCGCCCTCGACCTCGCCACATCCGGGCCCGTCGACATCGCCCCACTGCGCACCGTCCCGAACCTCCGCGGCCTGGAC
>NZ_JBSFJC010000257.1:0-5217 GCF_053597855.1 Kitasatospora sp. NPDC001225 | reverse complement strand
GCACCACCCCGGTGGACGACGGCGAGTTCCACCTGGTCGAGGCGGCCGCCGCGGACGAGCGGGCGGCCCGCGAACTGCTGGCCGGCGTGGCGGCGTTGGCGCCCGAGGCACGGCTCCAGGTGGTGCACCGGCCCGGCACCCTGCCGGCCACCGTCTGGCACGGGCTGCTGGACGACACCCCGCGCCCCGAGGCGGAGCAGTACTACGTCCGCATCCCCGATCCGGCCGTGCTGCTCGACCGGCTGCGCCCCCTGTTCCGCCAACGCCTCGCCGCCGCCGGCCTGGACCGCGCCGACGGCGAACTGCTGCTCTCCACCTACCGCGCGCACTACCGGATCCCGCTCGGCGCGCAGGAGCCGGGCTCGGTGGTCACGGGCGGCACGATGCAGGGCACGGGCCCGGGCGGCGGCGTGGGCGTGGCGCCGGACGCGCTGGCGGCGCTGCTCTTCGGGCCGTACGGGCTGGAGGGGTTGAGCCGCATCCGGCCGGACGTGTACGGGCGTGGGGACGAGGAGCTGCACCGGGCGCTGTTCCCGCCGCTGACGTCCGATCTGCTGACGTACTACCTGCCGTGACGTCCCGTCTGCCGGGCCCCGTCACGGGGACCCCGCCCTGTCGGGGCCCGGGGGCCGGGGCGTAGGGTGCGCCCTGTGAACGAACTGATCTTCCGGGGGAAAGACAAGTTCCGCCCGTCCTGGTCCGATTTCGGCCTGCTCGCGGTCATCCTCGCGGCCCAACTCGTCATCGGCTACAAGAGGCTCGGCCTCGTCCCGACGCTCCTGATCGTCGCCGGGACCCTGGTGATCGCCGTCCCGAGCCGCTTCGCCACCATGCGGTGCTGGAGCCGGGTCGGTGCCGACGGGATCACCCTCTGCTGGGGGCTCGGCCGTGGCCGCACCTACTCCTGGCAGCAGATCGCCTGGATCGACGTGCGGGAGACCAAGGGCTTCGGCATGAGTGAGGGCACGCGCGCGGCCCGGATCCACACCGTCGACGGCCGGCGCCGCTCGCTTCCGGCCCTCCAGAGCAGCACCTTCTACCCGTCGGCGGACTTCGACACGGACTTCCGCCGGGTCGTCAACTGGTGGGAGCTCAGCACCGAGCCGGGCGAGCGCGTCCGGCCGGGCGCCCAGGTGCGGGACCGGCTGACGCCGGTGAAGGTCGGGCTCCTGGCCTCCGTCGTCCTCGGCGCCGTCATCCTCGTCGACGTCCTGCGGTAACCACCGGAACTCCCGGTTCGGCTCCGGTTCCCGGGTGGGAGCCGGAGCCGACCTGTGTTTCCGCGCGACCGAAGCGCCGTCGGCGCACCGCGGTGCCGCCGGTCAGTCGACCACGGTGACCGTGAAGCCCTCGGGCGCCCGCAGCCGGACCGCGCCGGTGTGGTCGGTGGTCACCTCGATCGGCAGTCCGGCCACCGTCAGCCCCTCGATCCGCAGCGACTCGTACCCGGCGGGCACCCGCGCCCGGACCGTCAGCCGGCGGCCCGGTGCGTCGGCCTCCAGGCCGAGCAGCGACTGGAGGACCGTCACGGCGGAGGCGGCGGCCCAGGCCTGCGGGCGGCAGGACGCCGGGTACGGGACGGGACGGGCGTAGCGCTCACGCGGGTGGCCGCCGAAGAGTTCGGGCAGCCGGTGGTCGAAGCCCGCGGCGGCGCGCACCAGTCCGGCGGCCAGCGGCTCGGCGGCCTCGTGCAGTCCGGCCTTGGCGAGGCCGTGGACGGCGATGGCGCTGTCGTGCGGCCAGACCGAACCGGTGTGGTAGCCGAGCGGGTTGAAGCCGGCCGCGGCGGCGTCCAGGGTGCGCAGCCCGTAGCCGCTGTCCATGCCCGGGGCGGTGAGCCGGGCGGCGACCAGGGCGCTCTCCTCGGCGTCGAGCAGGCCGGTGCCGAGCAGGTGGCCCATGTTGGAGGCGATCGAGTCGACCCGGCGCTTGTCCCCGTCGAGGGCGACCACCGGGTAGCGGCCGTTTCCGTCCTCGGTCCAGAAGGCGTCGCGGAAGCGTTCCCGCAGACGCTCGGCCCACTGCCGCCAGTGCTCGGCGCCGGGGCGGCCGAAGGCCTCCAGCAGGTCGGCCGCCTTGACCGCCGCCTCGTGGGCGTAGGCCTGGACCTCGCTGAGCGCGATCGGGGCGTCGGCGATCCGGCCGTCGCGGAAGCGGATGCTGTCGGAGGAGTCCTTCCAGCCCTGGTTGGACAGGCCGCTGCCGGTGCTGTCCACGTACTCCAGGAAGCCGTCGCCGTCCGCGTCGGCGTACCGCTCCAGCCAGTCGAGGGCGGCCTCGGCGTGCGGGAGGAGGTCCTCGACCTGGTCGGCGGGCAGGCCCCAGCGCCAGGCGTCGTGCAGCAGGACGAGCCAGAGCGGGGTGGCGTCGGCGGTGCCGAAGTAGCAGGGCGGCAGGTGGGCGCCGGTGTCGAGGTGCTGCTCGGCGCGGCGGACCTCGTGCAGGATCTTGCCGGGCTGCTCCTCGGTGGCCGGGTCGACGGCGCGGCCCTGGCGCCGGGCCAGGGTGCGCAGGGTGCCGGCGGCGAGTTCGGTGCCGAGCGGGAGGAGCATCCGGGCCGCCCAGAGCGAGTCGCGGCCGAACAGGGTGAGGAACCAGGGCGCGCCGGCGCCGAGGAAGGTGTCGGCGGGGCTCAGCGGGTCGGTGAGCAGCAGGCCGCGCAGGTCCTGGTGGGAGCGGGCGAGCCAGTGGCCGAGGTCGTGTTCGCGGCCGGTGACCTCGGGGGCGCGCCAGGGGGCGGCGTCGGCGGGCGGGGCGGGGAAGAGGTCTCCCTCGGCGTGTTCGGCGGTGCACTCCAGGACGGCGTGCCAGGACTGGCCGGGGGCGAGTTCGATGTCGTAGCCGGCGGTGCCGGTGGCGGGGTCGAGGTGGTCGGGGGCCGGGGTGAGGGCGAGGACGGCGGTGAGCGGGCCCCGGCTCCAGCGCAGTGCGTCGTCGCCGTCGGCGCCGGCGGTCAGCGGGGTGTCGGCGCGGCCGGCCTTGACGGTGTCCATCGCGGCGAAGTCGCTCTCGGCGCGCAGCTCCAGGCGCAGCCGGGCGGTGAGGTCGCCGCCGTTGTGGACGGTGTAGCGCTCGGTGAGGCGTCCGGGGGCGAGTTCGCGGCGGCGTTCCAGGGTGGTGGCGGGGTCGGCGGTCCGCTCGGCGAGGCCGCGCAGCACGGTGACGAAGGTGGTGCTGCCGTCCGGTCCCTCGGCGGTGGCGACGGGGGCGTTGGGGACGCCGGGGACGGTGGCCTCCAGGCGGGAGAGGATCCGGCGGTCCCCGTGGAAGAAGCCGTCCGCTCCCCCGGCGAACCGGCCGTCGGGGCGGGAGGCGCAGAAGCTCGGGGCGGCCACGGAGAGCCGGGCGTCGTGCAGGAACGGCTGCAGGTCAATCGCTTCCATCGCTGATATGGTCTCTTCATCCTCTGCTGGGGGCTTGACAGTTGCTTCCACCCGGGCGCAACCTTTCTGCCGTTGGAGCGTTCCAAGACATTAACCCCCCTGGTGGGGATGATGGAACCCCGGATTGGAACGCTCCAACATTCATGTCGATGGAGACAGAACCTAGGATCGCCGTCATGCATGCACACTCATCGCCCCGGCCCAGGACAGGGTCCGCCGTGACCCTCGAAATGGTCGCCGCCCGGGCCGGCGTGGGCCGCCAGACGGTCTCCAACGCGATCAACTCGCCCGAGCTGCTGCGCCCGCAGACGCTGGAGCGGGTCCGGCGCGCCATCGACGAGCTCGGCTACCGGCCGCACCGGGCCGCGCAGGCCCTGAAGACCAGAGCCAGCCGGCTGATCGGCTACGGCATCCGCTCCAGCAGCACCGGCGTCGCGACCCCCGTCCTGGACCGGTTCCTGCACTCGCTCTCCGAGGCCGCCGACCGGGCCGGCTACCGGGTGGTGCTGTTCGCCGTCGCCCCCGGGGACGACGAGCTCACCAGCTACCGGCAGCTGCTGGACGAGCACGGCGCGGACGGCTTCGTGCTCAGCGGCACCGACCGCGGCGACCGCCGCCAGGGCTGGCTGCACGAACAGGGCGTCCCGTACGTCGCCTTCGGCCGCACCTGGAGCGGCCGGGACGTCGGCGACTGGGTCGACGTGGACGGCGCCGCCGGGACCTCGGCCGCCGTCCGGCACCTCGCCGGGCTCGGCCACCGCAGGATCGGCTTCCTCGGCTGGCCCAAGGGCTCCGGCGTCGGCGACGACCGCGCCCGCGGCTGGCAGAGCACGATGCGCGAACTCGGCCTGCCCACCCGGGGCCGCCGGGCCGAGAGCCCGGACGACCCGGAGCGCGCCACCGAGGCCGCCGAGCGGCTGCTCGCGGCCGGCGCGACCGCGGTCGTGGCCGCCAGCGACACCCTGGCCCTCGGCTGGTACCAGGCGCTGCGGCACGACGGCCGCACCCCCGGCCCGGAGGCGGCCGTCATCGGCTTCGACGACTCGCCGATCGCCCCCCTGCTCTTCCCCTCGCTGTCCAGCCTCGCCCAGCCGCTCGACGCGGTCGGCCGCGAGTGCATGCGGCTCCTGCTCGACCGGCTCGGCGACCGGCAACGGCCGACCGAACACGTCCTGCTGGAACCGGAACTGGTGCTCCGCGAAAGCGTGTGACACCGCTCCCCCGAGCCGTCTCCGACCCATCCCCCACCCTCGCAAGGAGATCACGCATGGCCACCTCCCGTACCCTCGCCGCGGCCGCCGTCTGCGCGGCCGTCGCCCTCGGCGCCGTCACCGGCTGCTCCTCCTCCGGCGGCTTCGGCGACTCGACGGCCAAGCAGTCCTCCGGCGGCAAGCAGGACCTGACGGTGCTGATCGCCACCTCCGGCGAGGCCGAGACCGCCGCGGTCAAGGCGGCCACCGCCGCCTGGGCACAGCAGACCGGCAACAGCGTCACGGTGCAGATCGCCAGCAACATCAACCAACAGCTCGGCCAGGCCCTCGCCGGCGGCACCCCGCCGGACCTCTTCTACGTCAACTCCGACCAGTTCGCGAACTACGCCAAGGGCGGCTCGCTCTACGCCTACGGCGACCAGATACCCGACGCCGCGGACTTCTCCGAGCAGCTGCGCAAGGCCTTCAGCAACGACGGCAAGCTCACCTGCCTGCCCAAGGACAGCTCCACCCTGGGCCTGGCGATCAGCCGCCCTCGCGATGTCCGCCGGCTCGGCCTCCGCCATCGTCGACTCGGACGGCGCCGCCACCTCCGTCCAGGGCAACGGCGGCACCAACCACAC
>NZ_JBSFJC010000256.1:0-5295 GCF_053597855.1 Kitasatospora sp. NPDC001225 | reverse complement strand
CACCACGAGGCCCGGAGTCTTCGGACGATGGGACGTGGTGGAGCCGCTGAACCAAGTCTGTAGTAGGTGAGCGATGGGGTGGACCTGGTCCGACGCGACGTCACCCGCGCCCCGTACGCCGGGTCGCCGTGTGCTTCCGACGCTGGTGCCCGGCCGTGTTGTTCGAAAGGATGCTCAGGTGGCGAACTTGACCCGGATCTTCACGATGACCCGTACCAACTTCCGCTCGGCCGACCCGGTCGAGCGGTGGACCGCGCGTGCGACCTGGGCGGCGCTGACCGCGACGGGCTGGCTCGTGGTGATGTTCACGACCGTCTGGGGGGCCATGGTCGCCGGGGTTCCCATCGGTACCGTCAGGTGGCTGGCGGTCTTCCTCTCGCTGGCGGTCCCCGCCGTCTCGCTGATCGCCGTCACCTCCGAGGCCGGCGGGCGTACCGGCGCCCCGGCGCTGACGGTCGTTCTCCTGCTGGCGGCCGTCCTGCTCGTCATCGCCTTCGTCTGAGTCGAGGGGTGGCCCGCCCCCGGGCATCGCCTACGGGTGCCTCCCGCCCGGAGTGCACGCACCGGGGACCGCCCGGAACCCGGTCGGCGCGTCGCGACGTTCGAGAGGCCGGTCGGCGAGCCCCCTCCCCCGAACCCCCTCCCCCGAGCCGGAACGCGGGGACGGGCAGGCCGCCCGCAACGCTCGGGCGGCCTGCCCGTCAGTCCCCGGTTTCCCCGGTCCGCGGCTATCCGAGGCCGCGGGCATCCTGCTTCAGCGCGGTGTCCACGGTCAGCGCGGTCGCCACGACCAGGCTGAGCAGCGGGTCGGGGAGCGGGCGGTGGATCTGGAGAACGTAGTTGTCGGCCGTGGTGAACATCGTCTTCGCCAGGCCTTCCCAGGTCTTGGTGATCCGGGCGATCTCGGTGTCCGTCCCGTCGACGATGGAGAAGTTCCAGGCCCGCCAGTTCTCGGCCTTGATCGCGCCGACCTTCTGACCGCCGACCTCCAGCGAGAAGTTGATCTTCCCGATGGCGTTCTGCTGAACGATCTGGCCGACCTCCTGGCCGTCCGGACGCTGCACGATCACCCGCGACTTGATGAACTTCGCCGGACGGGTCAGCAGCAGCACCGGGGTGCCCTGCGCGTCGCGGATCTCCAGCTTGTGGGTCAGGTACTGGTCGATGGAGAAGAGCAGCCGTACCACCTTGCGCAGGCCGCTCTGGCCGACCTGGACCACCGAGCCCAGCGTGGCGCCCTGCTGGTCGAAGACCGAGTACTCGTTGGTCAGCTCGATCAGCTTGGCCTTCTGGTTCACCACCAGGACGGGCTCGGAGAAGAGGGTGCCGCCGCCACCGTAGACCGGTCCGACGCCCGCCTGCTGCCGTACCTGGCGCTGCACCTTGGCGGAGTCGCCGACCGCAGCGGTCGGCCCCCCGGGGAAACCGGGGATGTTCGTGTTCTGGGACATGCCCGGCAGGCTAGGGCCAATCCACTGTCAGCAGCGAGATCGTTTCGGACGCCCACCCGGCGCGCCGGGGACTCCGAGTCGCGAATTCGACCTGCGGATCGGCGTGTTGCGAACGAGGGCCGACCGACGGCCGGCACGCGTGTGGCCGATGTCACATCCGTCGATCGATCACGGACGGCGGAAGAACCGTGCGACATCGAACGGAGCCGTACCCGTAGGCAAGTACCCGTAGGCCGGCACGGGCACCCGGCTCCCCCGTTCCCCGACCCCCGGGCGCCTCAGGCCGGGGCCGCGGCGATGCCGAGCCGCCACGCCTCGATGTCGCGGTAGTGGATCGGCCCGGGGCCGCGACCGATGTTGCTGCCGACGAGGTGGAGGCGTTCGGTCCGCCACGGCCGGCCCACGAACCCCGTGAGCCCGGCCGCCGCCAGCGGCACGCTGACGGAGTCGTCGCGGCGGGAGCGGGCCAGGGTGAGATGGGGGTTCAGCGGCCGCTCCCTGAAGTCGATCCCGCAGGACCTGGCGAGGTCCCGGACGTCGGCGGCGAGCCGGTGCAGTCCTTCCAGGTCACCGTCGATGCCGGTCCACAGCAGCCGCTGGTCGAAGTAGCCGCCGCCGCGCAGGCCCAGCTGCAGGGCGGGGCGCGACGGGGCCGCGGCGGCCAGCGCCGACCGCAGCAGCGGCACCGCCGTGGACGACTGTTCGCCGAGGAAGGCCAGGGTGATGTGCCAGTCCTCGATCCGGTTCCACCGCAGCCGCGGGTAGCCGGCATAGGCGGGTCGCAGGGCCCGGGCCAGTTCGTCCTTGGCGTCGTCGGGCGGGGCGAGCGCCATGAAGACGCGCAGGGTCCGGGGTTCGGGGTGATCGTCCACGAGGGGGGAGGGTAGTCGACGGCCGGCGCCACCCTCGACTCTCCCGTACGGGCCGGCCGGGCCCCGGTGCGGCGGCCCCGTCCGACCGCCGCACCGGGACGCCGTCAGGTCAGAGCACGACCTCCTTGAGGAGGCCGGTCGCGACGTCGAGGACGAAGCCGCGCACGGCGTCCGTGTGCGGGACGAAGGGACTGGTGCGGATCCGGGCGGCCGACTGGCGCACGTCCGTCTCCAGGTCGGCGAAGGCCTCGGCGGCCCACGGGGGCTTGACGCCGGTCTCCTCCCGGATCGACTCGCGGAAGGCGTCGTCGCCGAAGGTGAGCATGCCGCAGTCGGTGTGGTGGATGAGGATGATCTCCCGGGTCCCGAGCAGCCGCTGGCTGATCGCCAGCGAGCGGATGGCGTCATCGGTGGCCACCCCGCCGGCGTTGCGGATCACGTGCGAGTCGCCTTCGGCGAGGCCGAGCGCGCCGTACACGTTGAGCCGGGCGTCCATGCAGGCCAGGACGGCCGTGCGGCGGGCCGGCGGGAGCGGGAGCGGCCCGTCGAAGGCCGCGGCGTAGTCGGCGTTGTTGCGCAGGTAGTGGTCGGTGGCGGTGTCGGTCATGGTGGACGGCTGTCCTCTCGGTGCGGTCGGATCGTGGTCGGCCGGGACGCGCGGGAGCGCCCCGTCCCGCTCGCGGGTGCGTGCTTCGGGCAGCACGGAGCGGGCGGCACGGAGCAGCAGGTGAACGCGTCCCGCCGGATGCGTCAGGAGCGCCGCTCGGAGGGTCCGTCGACCGGGGCGACGGCCGACCCTCGCGGCGGCGGGGAGCGACGGCCGCCACGGCGGTGCCGTTCGGAACGGAGCGCAACGGAAGAGCGCAACGGAACGGCACGGCCGGGCGGCTGGAACGGGCGATCAGACGATGACCGGACAGCCTGTGGAATGGATGCGGCCGAAGTCGATGTGACGACGGCGGACGAGCACGGTCATGCGGGCACCGTACTGCCCGCCGGAGCGACCCCGCCCGGGATTCGCCCATTCTCCACTCCGCCGGGTGACCGCCTCCGTGGACAGCCGAGCTGCGGCGATCCCACACGTTCCCTCACGTCACATGCCGCCTCTCGGACCGCGCCGGTCGACGCCGGGTTCTCGGGGAGCCGCCAACCGCCGCCGCGGTCCTCCTTCGAGAAGCGCGCGGCGAGATCGGGAACGTGGAGGAAGCAGGCCAGTGCGGTGGCGGCCTGGAAGGCGTCGATCGCACGCCGGCGAACCGCTTCCCTCACGGCAAACGGTGGCGAACCCAAGGATCGACACACCACCCTCGGATGACCACGTGATCGCGGAAACACAGGTGCGTGACGACGGATTCCCGCCCGCCCAGTAGGACGAAACTCCGCCGAAATACCCACCGACATGCGCTAGTTGATGCGCCACCGCGCCCGGCCGTCGCCCTTTCTCCGGAACAGCGGCCGACGCACCGATCGACTCGGCCCCGGAAACCTTCAGCAACCTCGCGAGCTTCGGCGAACACCACGGTGGTGTTCGCTGCTCCCCGGTGGATCGGATGCTCGCGCCCCCGGAGCGGCACTCTTCCTGTGTTCTTCCTGTGCCCTTCCTGTATTTTTCCTGGTTTGGCAAATCCCTATCCTGCCATCACTTTCAGTGACTGGCCGCCATACTGACGGTCAGTCACTCTGACATTCGGGGCGCAGGGGGGATGTACGTGAACCGGACGAGGGTGATGAACCGGTCCTTTGCCGCCGTTTGGGTGAATCCATTGCAGGCCTATGCGATCGGTGGCCGAAACCGACGGTGATTCAGCCAGTTGGCATGCGATCCAGACAAAATCATTCCGCCCCGTCGATCCGCCTTCTCCGGCATTAGGATTCCTGCGGCATCAGGACAACTGTCTTGGTGAACACTGGCTCTGACGGGCCAGGAGATTGGGGAAGAAGAGGGGGAAATGGCGAACTCGCCAATGAGGGCAGGGTCGGCACGGCGCTCACGCGCCAGGATCCTGTCCGCCACGGCCATGATGCTGGCCGCGACCGTCATGGGGACGACGGTCGCCCAAGCACTCCCGTCCGACACGGCCCCGGAGCCGCTGCCGGCCAACTACCGCGCGCAGGTGGTCGAAGCCTGGCAGGGCGGCGGCACCGCGGTGAAGGACGCGGCCGCACGGGCACTGGTCGGCTCGGACGCCGACATCACCACGTTCTTGACCAGCACGCTGAGCCGTGCTCAGGCGTCGGACGAGCGCTTCGCCGTCATCAAGATGCTGAGCAGCACCGGCAAGGGCGTGCGCGACGCCGCGACGAAGGCGCTGAGCGGGTCGGACGCCGACCTCCACGCGTTCGTCACCAGCGGCTGGCAGAACCCGATGATGGACGACCGCCGGGCGGCGATCGTCACCATCGTCGACGGCGCCGACGTCGCCGTCCGCACGGCCGGGACCAAGGCGCTCGGCGACGGCACCGCCGAGGCCATGGACGCCTTCCTGACCACCGGCCGGTTCAAGGCGCAGGAGGAGGACGACCGGGTCGCCGTCCTGCGGCTGATGGACGTCTACACCGGCCCGGAGTTCACCAAGCAGGCCGGCCGGGCGCTCAGCGGCACACCCGCCGACATCCGCGGGTTCCTGGAGAACGGCCAGCTCCTCGCCCAGGCGAGGGACCAGGAGACGCTCGACGTCAAGCAGCTCGCCCAGACCGCGAAGGACGCCACCAAGCGGGCCCTGGAGGAGACGGCCGCCGCCCAGGAGGCGGGCGCCCGGGCCGAGAAGGCCGCCGAGACGGCCAAGCAGGCCGCGCTGACGGCCGCGGACGAGGCTGCCAAGACCAAGGACGACGCCGAGAAGACGGGCGCCGCGGCCAACCGGGCCGCCGAGGCCGCCTTGATGCCGTGCCAGATCGCGCACTGGCCCGCGGCCCGGTTCATCACGGTGTTCGGGAACCTGGCCGGGTCGACCAGGTAGGGGCGGTCGCCG
>NZ_JBSFJC010000255.1:0-5375 GCF_053597855.1 Kitasatospora sp. NPDC001225 | reverse complement strand
GGGAACCCTGACCCGGGAAGACGAACACCGACCGACCGCTCACCTCCGCCCGACCGGACACCAGCCCGGCCGTGGCCTCCCCCTCGGCCAGGGCCTTCAGGGCGGCGATGAGCGCGGCCCGGTCGGCGCCGACGGCCACGGCACGCTCGGTGAACCGGGTGCGCGCGGTGACGAGAGCCCGGGCGGTGGCGGCGAGGTCCGGCGCCGGCTGCCCCTCCGCGAAGGCCGCCAGCCGCGCGGCCTGCTGACGCAGCGCCGCCTCCGACGCGGCCGAGACCACCCAGGGGACCACGTTCTCCCCTGCGTCGGCGGGCGTTGCGGCTCCGTCGATGGGCTCGGCGGCACCGGCCGGCTCCGCCTGCTCCAGGATCACGTGCGCGTTCGTCCCGCTCACGCCGAACGCCGAGACGCCGGCCCGGCGCGGGCGGTCGGCCGCCGGCCAGGCCCGCTGCTCGGTGAGCAGGGCGATGCCGCCCGAGGACCAGTCGATGTGCGAGGAGGGCGCGTCGATGTGGAGGGTCTGCGGCAGTACGCCGTGGCGCAGCGCCTCGACCATCTTGATCACGCCCGCCGCACCGGCGGCGGCCTGGGTGTGGCCGATGTTGGACTTCACCGACCCGAGCCAGAGCGGCTGTTCGGCCGGACGGTCCTTGCCGTAGGTGGCGAGCAGGGCGTGGGCCTCGATCGGGTCGCCGAGCGGGGTGCCGGTGCCGTGCGCCTCGACGGCGTCGACGTCGGCGGCCGTCAGCCTGGCGTTGGCGAGCGCTGCCCGGATGACCCGTTCCTGCGAGGGACCGTTCGGGGCGGTCAGACCGTTGGACGCACCGTCCTGGTTGACGGCCGAACCCCGGACCACGGCCAGCACCTCGTGCCCCAACCGCCGGGCGTCGGAGAGCCGTTCGAGCAGCAGCAGGCCCACGCCCTCGGACATCCCGAACCCGTCGGCGGCGTCGGCGAAGGCCTTGCTCCGGCCGTCGGCGGCGAGGCCGCGCTGCCGGGAGAAGCCGACCAGGCCTTCGAGCGTGGACATCACCGAGGCGCCGCCGGCCAGGGCCAGCGTGCACTCCCCGGCGCGGAGCGCCTGGGCGGCGAGGTGCAGGGCGACCAGGGAGGAGGAGCAGGCGGTGTCGACGGTGATCGCGGGTCCCTCCAGGCCGAGGGCGTAGGAGAGGCGGCCGGAGAGCACGCTGCCCGCGTTGCCGGTGACCAGGTAGCCCTCGTCGGCGGCGCCGCCGGTGCCCTGGGTGCCGTAGTCCTGGCCGTGGGTGCCGATGAAGACGCCGGTCGGGGTGGCGCGCAGGGCGGTGGGGTCGAGTCCGGCGCGCTCCAGGGTCTCCCAGGCGACTTCGAGCAGCAGGCGCTGCTGCGGGTCCATCGCCAGGGCCTCGCGCGGGTTGATGCCGAAGAAGGCGGCGTCGAAGTCGGCGATGCCGGGCAGGAATCCGCCGCCGCGCACGTAGGTGCGGCCGGGGGCGTCGGGGTCGGGGTCGTAGCTGCCGTCGAGGTCCCAGCCCCGGTCGGCGGGCAGGCCCGTGACGGCGTCGCCGCCGGCGGCGACGAAGCGCCAGAGGTCCTCGCCGGAGTCGAGGCCGCCGGGGAAGCGGCAGCCGACGGCGACGATCGCGATCGGGTCGTCCTCGGTCCCGGCGGCCTGTGCCACGGGGGCGGCGGGGGCGGCGGGGGCCGGTTCCTCGCCGACGAGTTCGGTCGCGAGGTGGGCGGCGAGGGCCTTGGGCGTCGGGTAGTTGAACACCAGGGTGGCGGGCAGGCGCAGGCCGGTGGCGGTGCCGAGGGCGTTGCGGAGTTCGACGGCGGTGAGCGAGTCGATGCCGAGTTCCTTGAACGCCTTGTCGACGTCCAGTGCCGTGGCCGAGCCGTGGCCGAGGACGGCGGCGGCGGTGTCGCGGACGAGGGCGGTCAGCAGTTCGTCGCGGTCGGCGGCGGAGAGTCCGGCGAGCCGCCGGGCGAGGGTGCCGGCGCCGTCCGCGGCGGTGCGGGCGGCGGCCCGGCGCAGGGCGCGGGGTGCGCGGGCGGCGGGTGCCAGGTCGCGCAGCAGCGGCGGGAGGTCCTCGGTCCGGACGCCGGTGACGTCGAGCCTGATCGGCACCACGGCCGCGGGCTCGCCGGTGAGCGCGGCGTCCAGGAGGGCGAGGCCCTGGTCGGCGGAGAGGGGGCGGGTGCCGACCCGGGCCATCCTGGCGAGGTCGGTGTCGCTCAGGCGGCCGCCCATGCCGGCGGCCTCGGCCCACAGGCCCCAGGCGAGCGACACGGCGGGCAGTCCGAGCGAGCGCCGGTGGGCGGCCAGGCCGTCGAGGAAGGCGTTGCCGGCCGCGTAGTTGCCCTGGCCGGAGCCGCCGAGGACGCCGGAGGCGGAGGAGTAGAGCGCGAAGGCGGCCAGGTCGAGGCCGGCGGTGAGCTCGTGCAGGTGCCAGGCGGCGTCGACCTTCGGGCGCAGCACGCTGTGCCACTTGGCGGCGTCGAGCGCTTCGATGACGCCGTCGTCGACGATCCCGGCGACGTGGACGACGCCGGTCAGCCGGTCGGCGAGGGTGTCGACGACGGCGGCCAGCGCGGTGCGGTCGGCGGTGTCGACGGCCTCGGCGCGGACCAGGGTGCCGTGCGCGGCGAGTTCTTCGAGCAGGTCGGCGGGTACGGCGGAGCGGGAGAGGAGCACGAGTTCCGCGACGCGGTGGACCGCCGCGAGGTGACGGGCCACCAGGCGGCCCAGGCCGCCGTTGGCGCCGGTGACCAGGACGGTGCCGCCGGCCAGCGGGGACGGCGCGTCCTGCGCGGGGGCCGGCGGGGCGGCCGGGCGGCGCAGGCGGGCGACCAGCCGTCGCCCGTCGCGCAGCGCCAGCTGCGGTTCGTCGTCCGGTGCGGCGGCCACCGCCCGGGCGGCGTCGGCCGGGTCGTCGGCCTCGACGAGGACGAAGCGGCCGGGGTTCTCCGACTGGGCGGTGCGCACCAGGCCCCGGACGGGTTCCTGGACGAGTTCGCCGCGCCGGGTGACGACGACGAGCCGGGAGTCGGCCGTCCGGTCGTCGGCCAGCCAGGCCTGGAGCGCCCGCAGGACGTCGTGGCCGACGGCGTGGGCGCGCTCGGGCACGGTGTCGGAGGGCGCGCCCACACCGGCGGGCAGGACCACGAGGGGCGGCAGGGCGCCGTCCTCGGGCAGGTCGCCGTAAAAGGTCCAGTCGGCGGGCGCGTCGGCGGGCGCGTCGGCGGCCTCGGGTGCGGGGACCCAGTCGACCTCGAACAGGGCCGCGTCGTCCGCCGGACCGGCGGTGAGGCCGCGCGGATCCACCGGCCGCACGGTGAGGGCCTCGACGTCCACGACGGGGGCGCCGGTGTCGTCGGCGGCCCGGATGGTGAGGGTGTCGGGGCCGACGGGGGTGACGACCACGCGCAGCGCCTCGGCGCCGGTGGCGTGCAGGCGCACGCCGGCCCAGGAGAAGGCGAGCCTGGGCACGTCGGCGCCGGGGAGGAGGCCGGCCTCGCCGAGCGGGTGGAGGGCGGCGTCCAGCAGGGCGGGGTGCAGGCCGTAAGCGGCGGTGTCGGTGGTGGTGTCGGGGAGGCGGAGCTGGGCGTAGAGGCGGCCGTCGGCGAGCCAGGCGGCCTCGACGGCGTGGAACGCGGGGCCGTAGGCGACGGTGAGCCGGTCGTAGAGGCCGTCGGTGTCGAGCGGGCGGGCTCCGGCGGGCGGCCAGACCGTCAGGTCGTCGGCGGTGGCGGGCTCCGGGCCCTCGGGGGCGAGCGTTCCGGTGGCGTTGGCGTGCCACGGCAGGCCGGGGCCGGTGCGGGTGAGCAGCCGGACGGGGCGGTGGCCGTCCTCGGCCTCGCCGACGTGGACCTGGAGGTCGAGGCCGCCGCCGTCCGGGACGACGAGCGGGGCGGAGACGGTCAGTTCCTCGACCGTGGGCGTGCCGAGCCGGTGGCCGACGTGGGCGAGGGCGTCGAGCAGCGCGGTGCCGGGCAGCAGCGTCGCGCCGCCGACCCGGTGGTCGGCCAGCCAGGGCAGGGTGCGTTCGGTGATCCGGCCGGTGAAGACGGCGCCTTCCTCGGTGCCGAGCAGCAGTTCGGTCTCCAGCAGCGGGTGGCCGGCCTTGTCCAGGCCGACGGCGGCGAGGTCGCCGGCGGAGCGGCCCGGCCGGAGCCAGTAGCGCTGGTGCTGGAAGGGGTAGGTGGGCAGTTCGGAGGGGCGGACGGTGCCGGCTCCGGCGTGGGCCGTGGACCAGTCCACGGGCAGGCCGCGGACGTGGAGTTCGGCGGCGGCGAGCAGGACGCGGTCCCAGCCGCCGTCCTCACGGCGCAGCGTGCCGGTGACGACGGTCGGCGCCTGGACGGCCTCCTCCAGGGCCTCGACGACCGCGTGGGCGAGCACGGGGTGGGCGCTGACCTCGACGAAGGCCCGGAAACCGTCACCGGCCAGGGTCTCGACGGCCTCGGCGAAGCGGACCGTCTGCCGCAGGTTGCGATACCAGTACCCCGCGTCCAGCTCCGGACCCTCCAGCCAGCGGCCCTCGACCGTCGACAGGAACGGGACGACGGCCGGCTGCGGCTTCACCGCGCCGAGCAGCTCGGCGAGTTCGGCCTCGATGGACTCCACGTGGGCGGTGTGGGAGGCGTAGTCGACGGGGATCCGGCGCACCCGGGCGCCGCGCTCCTCGAAGGCGGCCACCACGGTGTCGAGGCCGGCCGGGTCACCGGCGACGACGACCGAGGAGGGGCCGTTGACCGCGGCGACCTCGACCCCGGCGGGGAGCCGGTCGGCCACCTCGGCGAGCGGCAGCCCGATCGACACCATGCCGCCGCGTCCGGCCAGACCACGGGCGATGGCCTGCGACCGCAGCGCCACCACAGCGGCGGCGTCGTCCAGCGAGAGGATCCCGGCGACATGCGCCGCCGCGATCTCCCCCTGCGAGTGGCCCACCACCGCGTCCGGAACGACACCCAGTGAGGACCACAGCCGCGCCAACGCGACGTTCACCGCGAACGACACCGGCTGCACCACATCCACCCGCTCCAGCGAGGCGGCACCCGGCACCTGGTTCACCACATCCAGCAACGACCAGTCGACATAGGGCTCCAGCGCCTCCGCGGCCTCCTCCAGAGCCCGCGCGAACACCGCGGACTCGGCGAGCAGCCGACGCCCCATCCCGGCCCACTGGGAACCCTGGCCCGGGAAGACGAACACCGACCGACCGCTCACCTCCGCCCGACCGGACACCAGCCCGGCCGCGGCCTCCCCCTCGGCCAGGGCCCGCAGCCCGCTCAGCGCCCGCGCCCGGTCGGCGGCGACCACGACGGCCCGCCGTTCCAGCGCGGCCCGGGAGCCGGCGAGCGCGCGGGCGACGGCCGGCGCCTCGGCGAGGGGC
>NZ_JBSFJC010000254.1:0-5449 GCF_053597855.1 Kitasatospora sp. NPDC001225 | reverse complement strand
GTCCAGGACGCGGTCGGCGGGCAGGGCGGGCACTGCTGGCGGCGGCCCCCGCACCGCATCAGGACCCGGCGCCCGCGGTCCCCGCGGAAGCGCTGGCCTGGACCGTGGACGACGCCGTACGGGCCCTGCTACTGGCCGCCGCCCCGGCCCCCGCCGACGGCCCCGCCGTCCGGGCGTCCGCCGTCTACCGCCACGGGGACGCCGCGGAACGGCGCGGCGTGCTCCGCGCCCTCGGCCCGCTGGACCTGCTGGCCCCGTACGGCCTGCGGGACGACGCCGTCCCCCTGGTGTCCGACGCGCTGCGCGCCAACGACCCCCGGCTGCTGGCCGCCGCACTGGGCCCCTACGGGGCGCGGCACCTGCCGGCGCCCGCCTACCGGGAGGCCGTCCTGAAGTGCCTGCACTGCTCCGTCCCCCTGCGGGCCGTGGCCGGGCTGCCCCACCGGACCGACGCCGAACTGGCCCGGATGGCCGCGACGCACGCCCGTGAACTCACCAGCGCCGGACGCCCCGTACCGGGCGACGTGCGCGCGCTGGCCGGCCCCCGACCGGCCGCGACCGACCCCCTTCCGCCCCCTCACCCTGCCGGGACCTGATGCGCATCTTCGACCCCCACATCCACATGACCTCGCGGACGACCGACGACTACCAGACGATGCGGGACGCCGGCATCCGGGCCGTCGTGGAACCGGCGTTCTGGCTGGGCCAGCCCCGCACGGACGTCGCCAGCTTCGTCGACTACTTCGACTCCCTGATCGGCTGGGAACCCTTCCGGGCGGCCCAGTTCGGCATCCGCCACCACTGCGCCCTGGCCCTCAACCCGAAGGAGGCCAACGACCCCCGCTGCACCGCCGTCCTCGACGTGCTGCCCCGCTACCTGGACAAGGACGCGGTGGTGGCGGTGGGCGAGGTCGGCTACGACTCCGTCACCCCGGAGGAGGACCACGCGCTCGCCACCCAGGTCCGGCTCGCCATGGACCACGAACTGCCCGTCCTGGTGCACACCCCGCACCGGGACAAGGCCGTCGGGACCAGGCGCACGCTCGCCGTGCTCCGCGAGTGCGGGATCGCTCCCGACCTGGTCCTGGTCGACCACCTGACCGAGCTGACCGTGACGGAGGTCGCCGACACCGGCTGCTGGACGGGGTTCTCCGTCTACCCGCACACCAAGATGGACCCCCACCGCCTGGTGCAGCTCCTCAAGCGCCACGGAACCCACCGGGTGCTGGTCAACTCCGCGGCCGACTGGGGCCGCAGCGACCCGCTGGCGACCCGGCGCACGGCGGAGGCGATGCTCGAAGCCGGCTTCACCGCCGACCAGGTCGACGAGGTGATGTGGCGCAACCCGGTCGCCTTCTACGGCCAGAGCGGACGCCTGACCCTGCCGGTGGACGATCCCGACACGCCGGACCACCGCGAGGAGCCCCACGAGCGGCCCGGCGACGCCGTGTACCTGGGGAACTCCATCGCCCGCGGCGAGTAGCCCTTCCCGGAGCAAGGAGACCGCCCCCGATGCGACTGCGCCACCCCGACGGCAGCACCGTCCACCTCGCCTACTGCACCAACGTCCACCCCGCGGAGGACCTCGACGGCGTCCTGGCTCAACTCGCCGTCCACGCCGAGCCCGTCCGGGAACGGCTCGCGGCGCCGTCCCTGGGCCTGGGCCTGTGGCTCGCCCACGACGTGGCGCGCACCCTGGCGACGGACGCGACGGCCCTGGACCGGCTGCGCCGCGAACTGTCCACCCGGGGGCTCGAAGTCGTCACCCTCAACGGCTTCCCCTACCGCGGCTTCCACGAGCCGGTCGTCAAACGGGCCGTCTACCGGCCGGACTGGAGCGACCCGGCCCGCCTGGCGTACACCCTCGACCTGGCCCGGGTGCTTACCGCGCTGCTGCCCGAGGACGCGGCCCGCGGGAGCATCTCCACGCTCCCCCTGGGCTGGCGGGCCGGCTGGACGACCGGACACCAGGACCGCGCCCGCCGCGGCCTGGACGAACTGGCCGAAGGGCTCGCCAAGTCGGAGTCCGACTCCGGCCGCCGCGTCCGGGTCGGCCTGGAACCCGAACCGGGCTGCGTGGTCTCCACCGTGAGCGACGCCTGCGCACGGCTCACCGGGCTCGACACCGAGCGCATCGGCGTCTGCCTGGACGTCTGCCACCTCGCCGTCGACTTCGAGGACCCGCCGTCCGCCCTCCGCGGCCTGGCCGACGCCGGCCTGCCCGTCGTCAAGGCCCAACTCTCCAGCGCCCTCCAGGCCGACGATCCCTCCGACCCCGCCGTACGGCGGGCGCTCGCGCGCTTCGCCGAGCCGCGGTTCCTGCACCAGACCCGCGCCGAGCCCGCCGGCGCCCGCCCGGAGCGGTGGGACGACCTCGACCTGGCGCTCCGCTCCCCGGCCGACGGCGCCGATCCGCGCCCGTGGCGGGTGCACTTCCACGTCCCCGTGCACGCCGACCCGGAGCCGCCGCTCACCGCGACCGGACCGGTGCTGACCGACGCCATCCGCGCCCTCGTCCACGGCCCGCACCCCGTCACCGACCACCTGGAGGTCGAGACGTACACCTGGTCGGTGCTCCCGGGCCGGGACCGGCCGGCCGACGACGAGGCACTGGTCGCGGGCATCGCCGCCGAACTCGCCTGGACCCGCGAGCAGTTGCTCGCCGCCGGACTGCGGGAGCACACCTCGTGACCACCGGCCGCCCCACGCCCCTGCTGGTGCTGAACATCGCCGCGCTCACCTCCCGCCTCCTGCGCCACATGCCGCACCTGCGGGCCGTCGCCGAACCCGACGGCGACACCCCGGGGCACGGCGCCCGGCTGGAACCGGTCTTCCCCGCGGTCACCTGCTCCGTCCAGGCCAGCCTGCTGACCGGGCTCCCCCCGAGCCGACACGGGATCGTCGGGAACGGCTGGTACTTCCGCGACCTCGGCGAGGTGCTCCTGTGGCGCCAGCACAACCTGCTGGTGGAGGGCGAGAAGGTGTGGGACACCGCCAGGCGGCGCCACCCGGGCTACCGCGTCGCCAACATCTGCTGGTGGTACGCCATGGGCGCCGGCACCGACATCACCGTCACCCCGCGCCCCGTCTACCACGCGGACGGCCACAAGTCCCCCGACTGCTACACCGTCCCACCGGGCCTGCGCGACGAACTGACCGACGCCCTCGGACCGTTCCCGCTCTTCGACTACTGGGGGCCCCGCGCCTCCATCGCCTCCAGCAGGTGGATCGCGCGGGCCACCGAGCACGTCATCCGCACCGCCGCACCCGACCTGACCCTCGCCTACCTGCCGCACCTCGACTACGACCTCCAGCGCTTCGGCCCCGCCGCACCCCAGGCCGCCGCCGCGGCCAGGGCCCTCGACACCGTCCTCGCGCCCCTGCTCCACCTGGCCCGGGAGCACGGGACCACCGTCGTGGCGCTGTCCGAGTACGGCATCACCGCGGTCGACCACCCCGTCCACATCAACCGCGCGCTGCGCGCGGCCGGCCTCCTCACGGTGTACACCCAGGCCGGGATGGAGTACCTCGACCCGTACACGTCCCGGGCGTTCGCCGTCGCCGACCACCAGGTGGCCCACCTCTACGTGCCCGACCCCGCCGACCTGCCGCGCGTCGCGGAGCTCGTCCGAGCGCTACCCGGAGTGGAACGCGTCCTCGACAGCGCGGGCAAGGCCGCGTACGGAATCGACCACGCCCGCGCGGGCGAACTCGTCGCCGTCGCCACCACCAACGCCTGGTTCACGTACTACTACTGGCTGGACGACACCCGCGCCCCGGACTTCGCCCGCTGTGTCGAGATCCACCGCAAACCCGGCTACGACCCCGCCGAACTCCTCCTCGACCCCGCCGACCGCCTCGTCCGACTCCGGGCCGCTGCCGCCCTCGCCCGCCGCCGGCTCGGCCTTCGCTCCACCCTGTCCGTCGTCCCGCTCGACGCCACCCACATCCGCGGCAGCCACGGCCGCCTCCCCGACGACCCGGACGACGGCCCCGTCCTCCTCCTCTCCGACACCACCCGCCTCCCCCGCGTCCACCCGCGCTACGCCGCCACCGACCTGCCCGACCTCCTCCTCCGACTCGCGGGCGGCACGCAGCGGGAGGAACACCCCGCACCCCGCGTCCGCTCGGGCACCCGACGCCCGTCCGGGTAGTCCGCGTTCGCCACCATGATCCCGATCGATCGGAGCACATCCGTGTACCCGTCCCTCCGCCGGGCGTCAGCGGCCCTGCTGCTGGCCCTGCTGCCCGCCACATCCCCCGCCGCCGCGTACGGCGCCCAACCGCCCGCCCCCGCCGTGGCCGTGGCCGTGGCGCACTCCGCCCGGGCCGTACCCGGGCAGTACATCGTCACCCTCAAGCACGGCCGCGACCCCGGTGAGGTCCTGCGAGCGCTGGGCATCACCCCCAGGTTCACCTACGGCGCCGCGTTGAACGGCTTCGCCGCCGCCCTCGACCCGCTCCTGCTGAACACCGTACGGACCAACCCGGCCGTCGAGGCCGTCGAGGAGAACACCACCTTCCGCCTCCCCACCCCCGTCGACGGTGCGGACCGGCCCGGCCACACCACCCGGGCTACGGCCGCCACCTGGGGCCTGGACCGCATCGACCAGCGGTACCTGCCCCTGGACGGCCAGTTCACCACCCGCGGCCACGGCGCCGGCGCGACCGCCTACATCCTCGACAGCGGCATCGACTACACCCACCCGGAGTTCGGCGGGCGCGCCGTCCCCGGCTTCGACGCCATCGGCGACGGCCGCGACGGCCTCGACTGCCACGGCCACGGCACCCACGTCGCCGGCACCGTCGGCGGCCGCACCTACGGCGTCGCCCCGCGGGCCCGCCTCGTCTCGGTCCGCGTCGTGGACTGCACCGGCAGCGGCGACAAGGCCCAGATGATCGCCGGCCTCGACTGGGTCGCCCGCGACGCCCGGTACCCCGCCGTCCTCAACGCCTCCCTCGGCGAGGAACGCTCCCGGGCCGTCAACGACGCCGCCACCGCGCTCTCCGACCAGGGCGTCCTGCCCGTCGTCGCCGCCGGAAACGACGCCGTCGACGCCTGCACCGTCTCCCCCGCCTCCGCGTACGGGGTCGTCACCGTCGCCGCCACCAACCGGCGGGACGAGGAGACCGACTTCTCCAACTGGGGCACCTGCGTCGCCCTCCACGCCCCCGGCCAGGCGATCCTGTCCGCCAAGCTCGGCGGCGGCAGCACCACCCTCAGCGGCACCTCCATGGCCGCGCCGCACGTCACCGGCACCGCCGCCCTCTACCTCGCGGAACACCCGGACGCCGAGCCGATCGACGTCTCCGACTTCCTCCAGTACACCGCCACCCCGGACGTCCTGACCAACTGCGCCGGTCCTGCGTCATCGTCAACAGGGCGTCCAGGTAAGGGCCGTCCTCGCAGCCGCAGGTGTGCGCCCAGATCCGGAGCCGCTCGGCGCTG